>NZ_JBNGCJ010000734.1:0-2159 GCF_049974785.1 Vibrio genomosp. F10 str. 9ZD137 | reverse complement strand
TGGACGCAACATGGCGGGCGCACGAGCATTGTGGCGTGCAACGGGCGTAAAAGATGAAGATTTCGGCAAGCCGATCATCGCTGTTGTTAACTCATTCACGCAATTTGTTCCCGGTCACGTACATCTAAAAGACATGGGGCAACTGGTTGCTCGAGAGATTGAAAAAGCAGGTGGTATCGCCAAAGAATTCAACACCATCGCTGTGGATGATGGCATCGCAATGGGCCACGGTGGCATGCTTTACTCGCTACCATCTCGTGAAATTATTGCCGATTCAGTCGAGTACATGGTCAATGCGCACTGTGCCGACGCCATGGTGTGTATCTCGAACTGTGACAAAATCACCCCAGGAATGATGATGGCCGCTATGCGCCTTAACATTCCGGCGATTTTTGTATCAGGCGGCCCAATGGAAGCAGGTAAAACCAAGCTTTCCGATCAAATCATCAAGCTCGACTTGGTCGATGCCATGATTCAAGGCGCTGATCCAACGGTTTCAGATGAACAAAGCGAGCAAGTTGAACGATCAGCATGCCCAACATGTGGCTCTTGCTCTGGTATGTTTACAGCGAACTCAATGAACTGTTTAACGGAAGCGTTAGGGCTGTCTCAGCCAGGTAACGGTTCTATGCTGGCAACACACGCCGATCGTGAGCAGTTGTTCATCAATGCAGGTAAGCGTGTCGTTGATCTAACCAGACGTTACTACGAAGAAGGCGACGATTCAGCACTGCCACGCAACATAGCTAACCGAGCCGCGTTTGAAAACGCCATGGCACTTGATATTGCCATGGGCGGTTCAAGTAATACGGTTTTACACCTTATTGCAGCGGCTCTTGAAGGTGAGGTTGATTTTGATATGGACGATATCGACGCCATGTCGCGTCGTGTTCCACACCTATGTAAAGTTGCCCCATCCACCCCTAAATATCATATGGAAGATGTTCACCGTGCAGGCGGTGTGATGGCTATCCTTGGTGAGCTTGACCGTGCAGGCCTACTCAACGGTGACACTCGCACAGTACTCAATATGTCGATGAAAGAGCAGCTTGCTCAATACGACATTATGCAAACAGACGATGAAGACGTTCTCAAATTCTACCGAGCTGGCCCTGCTGGTATTCGTACCACCAAAGCCTTTTCACAAGATTGCCGTTGGGATCGTTTAGACGATGACCGTAAAGAAGGGTGCATTCGCACCATAGACAATGCGTTCAGCCAAGAAGGCGGACTGGCCGTTCTTTCAGGTAACATTGCGGTCGACGGTTGTATCGTTAAGACGGCTGGTGTAGATGAAGAAAACTTAACATTCCAAGGCCCTGCCATTGTATTTGAAAGCCAAGATGACGCTGTTGAAAATATCTTAGGCGGAAAAGTCAAAGCGGGCGAAGTGGTTGTTATTCGTTACGAAGGCCCGAAAGGCGGCCCAGGTATGCAAGAAATGCTCTACCCTACGACTTACCTTAAATCAATGGGGCTCGGTAAATCTTGTGCACTGCTGACTGATGGCCGTTTCTCTGGCGGTACATCGGGTCTTTCTATTGGTCACGTATCTCCAGAAGCAGCAAGTGGCGGTGCGATTGGTCTAGTGAAAAATGGCGATATCATCACTATTGATATTCCAAGTCGTTCCATCACACTCGATGTGTCTGAAGATGAACTGGCAGCGCGACGCACAGCGCAAGATACAATGGGTTGGAAACCAGTCAATCGCGAACGTGTTGTATCACTTGCACTTAAAGCCTATGCGAGCCTGGCAACAAGTGCAGACAAAGGCGCGGTACGCGATAAGTCTAAGCTAGAAGGGTAACCCCATGACCGACGCTTTTTTAGCAAAGCAAGGGAAACAAACTGGCGCAGACTATCTGCGCCAAATCCTGAAAGCACCTGTCTACGAAGTCGCGATGGTCACCCCATTGCAAGATATGCCGCGCTTGTCCGAACGTTTGGGCAACCAGGTGCAACTGAAACGTGAAGATCGTCAACCTGTACATTCGTTCAAGTTGCGTGGCGCGTACAACATGGTTGCAAGCTTGTCTGAAGCACAGAAAGCTGAGGGCGTCATCGCCGCATCCGCTGGCAACCATGCGCAAGGTTTAGCGATGTCAGGAACAAAGCTGGGGATCACGACGACGATTGTGATGCCGAAGACAACCCCC
>NZ_JBNGCJ010000733.1:0-3562 GCF_049974785.1 Vibrio genomosp. F10 str. 9ZD137 | reverse complement strand
GTGACCAAACAGCTCACTCTCAATCAGATCTTTAGGGATAGCCGCACAGTTAATTGCAATAAAGGGTTTATCACCACGCTTGCTGGCCGCATGAATCGCTTCGGCGCAGACTTCTTTACCGGTACCACTTTCTCCGGTAATGAATATACTGGCTTTACTGGTAGCGGCTGAGTCAATCGTGCGGTAGACCGATTGCATCATGTGGCTGCTGCCAATGAAACCTTGGTAGTTTTGATTACCAGGGTAGTCATCTTTGTTTTTAAGCTTACTCGCCTTACGAATAGCATTATTCACCGTGACACGCAGACGATCCGCTTCACAAGGCTTAATAAGAAAGTCCTGAGCGCCCAAACGCATGGCTTCAACAGCGGTATCGATAGATCCATGGGCTGTCATAAAAATAACAGGCACGTCTGGGTGAATTTGCTTCGCACTTTCAAGGACGTCCATCCCAGTCATATCTGGCAGTCGTAAATCAAGCAAGATAAGGTCGGGCGTTCGATTCTTTAAGCTATCAAGCGCATCACGCCCCGTTCCGACAATATTAATGTCTATACCTAGCGGGGTGAGGTAAGATCGATACAGAGCCGCGACCGACGCGGTATCCTCTACCATCAATAGATATTTAGATTTATGTACATCTGACAGTTGCTGCATAACCTAGCCATTAGTTATTTGCATTTTTCTAGATAATTGCATTACGAATTGCATTTTGCAAACATAAGGCATCATTAATATAGCATCGAAAGGCTGCTTTTGTGTGCTACATCGCGAATGAATGTTGACCTCACGAATCATAATCAAATGACAACGATAGAAGATACTCTAAGCGGATTTATAAAAATCTCGGTGTGTAAAAAACCTATAAAAAAACAAAGCCAATAAAGTCATGCTCAATTGGCTTGTTATTATCGACTTTCTTTTGTTTGTTTTCTAACTATTGGCGATGAACTGCTGACGCAACTTCTCGATACCATCGCGCTTTGCCGCTGCTAGCTCAAACTCCAAATCTTGCGCATGTTGATACATCTGCGCTTCCATTCTCTTAATCTCTTTATCCAGCTCTTGCGGCGTTAACGTGTTGTAAGCCAATGACGGCTCTGCCACTTGAGATAATGGCACTTGCTTACTTGTTTTCTTCTTCTTTGACTTAGCGATGTCGCCGATTTCCATAATGTCTTTAACGCTGCGCTTCAATGCTTGAGGAGTGATCCCCTTCTCAAGGTTATACGCTTGCTGTTTTTCACGACGGCGGTTGGTTTCATCGATCGCTTTTTTCATCGATTTAGTTATCGAGTCGCCATATAAAATCGCTCGAC
Organism: Vibrio genomosp. F10 str. 9ZD137; assembly: GCF_049974785.1. Taxonomy (NCBI): domain Bacteria; kingdom Pseudomonadati; phylum Pseudomonadota; class Gammaproteobacteria; order Vibrionales; family Vibrionaceae; genus Vibrio; species Vibrio genomosp. F10. Next base: position 2,243 of record NZ_JBNGCJ010000733.1, on the reverse strand, counting down.
CTTCTAAATTTCGGGCCGCACGGCCTATCGTCTGTATGAGCGAACGCTCTGAACGTAAGAACCCTTCTTTATCGGCGTCAAGTATGGCCACCAGAGAAACTTCCGGCATATCCAAACCTTCACGGAGTAAGTTAATACCCACTAACACGTCAAACTCGCCTAAGCGTAGATCCCGTATTATTTCAACTCGTTCTACCGTATCAATATCTGAGTGTAAATAACGGACTTTAACACCATGTTCGGTTAGGTATTCCGTCAAGTCTTCAGCCATTCTTTTTGTCAATGTCGTGACCAGTACACGTTCATCTTTCTTAGACCGAATTCTAATTTCAGATAAAAGGTCATCCACTTGTGTCGCGACAGGACGCACCTCAATCTGTGGATCAAGCAGACCGGTCGGCCTAACCACTTGATCAGCAATATCATTGGCTGACTTCTCCAATTCGTAGTTACCCGGTGTGGCTGAAACAAAAATGGTTTGTGGCGCGAGAGATTCAAATTCTTCAAACTTTAGCGGACGATTATCCAGAGCTGAAGGTAGCCTAAATCCAAATTCAACGAGGGTTTCTTTTCTCGATCTATCTCCTTTAAACATTGCCCCAATCTGAGGCACGGTCACATGCGATTCATCGATAATCAGAACACCATCTTCAGGTAAGTAATCAAATAACGTCGGTGGCGGCTCACCCTCTTTCCGGCCACTCAAGTAACGAGAGTAGTTTTCAATACCAGAGCAAAAGCCAAGCTCATTCATCATTTCAAGATCAAATTGGGTACGCTGACTGATCCTTTGCTCTTCTAGAAGTTTATTGTTCTCAAGTAGATACGTCTGACGTTCTTTCAAGTCTTTCTTTATATGCTCAATGGCATCAAGAATACGTTCTCTCGGTGTCACGTAGTGAGTTTTAGGGTAAATAGTATAGCGGGGTAGATCTCTCTGCTTCACGACACCAGTAAGAGGGTCAAACACACTGATACAATCGATTTCATCGTCGAACATCTCTATTCTCACTGCATCTTGCTCTGACTCCGCAGGGAAAACATCAATGACTTCACCACGAACTCGAAATTGACCGCGCTCAAAGGCAACATCATTGCGAGAATATTGAAGCTCTGCCAAACGACGTAAGATATCTCGTTGGTTCATCACATCGCCACGGCAGATATGTAACATCATCTTCAAATAAGAGGCAGGATCACCCAAACCATAAATGGCAGAGACGGAAGCAATAATAATGGCGTCTTTACGTTCAAGTAGTGCTTTGGTGGCAGACAAACGCATCTGCTCGATATGTGCATTGATAGAGGAGTCTTTTTCTATAAAAGTATCTGTCGTTGGTACATATGCTTCGGGCTGGTAATAGTCGTAATAGGAAACAAAATACTCGACGGAGTTATTGGGGAAAAACGACTTCATTTCTCCGTAAAGCTGCGCAGCCAATGTTTTATTAGGAGCGAGTAAAATCGCAGGCCGCTGTGATTCAGCAATCACATTCGCTAGTGTAAAGGTTTTGCCCGATCCCGTTACCCCCAACAATGTTTGATGAGCTAAACCTGAATCCAAACCCTCGAGCAGCTTTTTAATTGCAGTGGGTTGATCGCCTGACGGCTGATAATCAGACTTTAAATTGAACACTTTACTCATCTTCTCTCCATGACATTAGACTCTCACTCCCACCATTGTCGCTGTATGTATATACACCTGCAATATTTATATTTAAGACTCGTCTAAAAAATTTCTTTTAATCATGATAAAAAGAGAGCACACACCGTATTTAGACTGGATAATCCATTTTCCTTTTGGTATTATCTTTCGCCCTACACCGTCATCCTCGTAAAAAACACTCATTTTTATTCACAAGATTTCCCCAATTTAGTGCAACGTGAACAATTTACCCTTCTCTTCATTCTCAAAAAATTTTCAATCAAACACTCAGAACTTCCCATTAATCCTTAAGTTACAATAAATTATTTTACACTTCACACCCTGAACGAATTAGAATCTTAACTCTATTTATTCAGTAAAACCCAGTTCTACCGAGTAATTCACACACTTATCCACAAATTTAGTGGATAAGTAAATGCAGCCCAATAGCGATAAGGCATAAGAGAAAGTAAAGTGAATTTCTACAAAATATATTCACTATTTTCTGTTTCCAAATAGTTGACAGCCTAAAGTTCTCTCGTTAAAATTCGCCCCGCTTTACAGCAATTCCCCCTTAGTTCAGTTGGTAGAACGGCGG
>NZ_JBNGCJ010000732.1:0-2095 GCF_049974785.1 Vibrio genomosp. F10 str. 9ZD137 | reverse complement strand
ACCTCAGGCGCAGGATATTCACTTGAGCCAGAGATCATTATCCCAGATGACGCTATCAGCATCACGGTCGGTACTGACGGTGAAGTATCAGTCAATATTCGTGGGCAACAGGACAATCAAGTTCTAGGGCAAATTACCACGGTCGATTTTATTAACCCAGGCGGCCTTGAGCCTATCGGTCAGAACCTTTACCTTCCAACCGGTGCCAGTGGTGATCCTCAAGAGGGAGTTCCTGGTTTAGATGGTTTTGGTTCAGTGAGACAATCCATGCTTGAAACATCAAACGTGAACGTCACCGAGGAGCTTGTGAATATGATCGAAGCCCAGCGTGTCTATGAGATGAACTCAAAAGTTATCTCTGCTGTCGACAAAATGATGAGCTTTGTTAACCAACAGCTCTAAGTTGAGATTATAAGTTCATGATTTTCGTTTCATGATTACTAGTTTAATAACGAGGTTATTCGTATGAACCGCATTCTATTTGTTCTTACTATTTTAATGATGAGCGGCTGTACAATGTTAGAGTCACCGCTTGAAACAACGGATGTTGTTCAAGGGACAACGACTATTGATGCGGTTGAAGGTGATCAATCAGCTGAGGAAAGCTCGGGGTTGGTGGATACGTTACGTGGCAGAAATGACCCTCTAGCGGGAGATCCAGCTTGGGCGCCTATTCACCCTAAACAACCGCCAGAGCATTACGCTGCAGAAACGGGATCCCTGTTTAATCTGAACACGGTGAGCAGCCTGTATGACGATTCCAAACCTCGTGGCATTGGTGACATTATTACGGTCAACTTAGACGAAAGCACAAAAGCAGCGAAAAGTGCTGATGCGGATTTAGCTAAAAACAATGATGCCAGCATGGACCCGCTTGAAGTGGGTGGGCAACCTCTCAACATTGGCGATTACGATTTCTCATATAACCTCAGTAATGACAATAAATTCAGTGGTAGCGCTGCTGCGAATCAAAGTAACAGCATCTCAGGCTCCATTACCGTCGAAGTGATTGAAGTGCTCGCTAATGGTAATCTCATCATCCGCGGTGAAAAGTGGCTAACGCTCAACACGGGCGACGAGTATATTCGACTCAGTGGTACCATACGTCCAGATGATATTGATTTTGATAACACCATTGCGTCAAACCGAATTTCAAATGCTCGAATTCAGTATTCTGGTACTGGAACGAATCAAGATATGCAAGAACCAGGATTCTTGGCACGATTCTTTAATGTCTCTTTGTAGCTTTAACCAAAAAGTCTAATTATTGACGAAGTATTTAATCGTTGATTAAGTATCTATGAAGTTTAAGGGTTACCAAATGAAGAATTTTTTTCTATTACTTATCGGCATGATGTGCGTTGTGACGAGCGTGCAAGCAGCGCGAATCAAAGATGTATCACAAATTGCGGGAGTACGTAGCAACCAATTAGTGGGCTACGGTTTGGTAACGGGCCTTCCTGGTACGGGTGAATCAACGCCTTTTACCGATCAAAGCTTTAATGCGATGTTGCAAAACTTTGGCATTCAATTGCCGCCTGGCACGAAGCCAAAGACTAAAAATGTTGCCGCCGTTATTGTGACAGCTGAGATGCCTGCTTTTACAAAACAAGGGCAAACTGTCGATGTCACGGTATCTTCCATTGGTTCTGCGAAGAGTTTACGTGGTGGTACTTTGATGCAGACTTTTTTGAAAGGTCTTGATGGTCAAGTTTATGCCGTTGCTCAAGGTAATTTAGTGGTGAGTGGTTTTAGTGCAAGTGGCGCTGACGGCTCGAAAATTGTCGGTAATAACCCTACCGCAGGTATGATTTCTAGCGGTGCGATCGTTGAACGTGAAGTTCCGACGCCATTTAGTCGTGGTGATTTCATTACTTTCAATTTGCTAGAGTCTGATTTTACCACGGCACAGCGTATGGCCGATGCAGTCAATAATTTCCTTGGGCCGCAAATGGCTTCCGCAATCGACGCTACTTCCGTACGAGTGAGAGCGCCAAGGGATGTGAGCCAGCGTGTTGCATTCCTATCTGCTGTCGAAAACATCGAGTTTAATCCAGCAGATGGCTCCGCGAAAATTATCGTTAACTCTCGCACA
>NZ_JBNGCJ010000731.1:0-2144 GCF_049974785.1 Vibrio genomosp. F10 str. 9ZD137 | reverse complement strand
CATCGCCGTTGTCGCTCTAGCCGCTGTATTTGGAGCGATACTCGGATTCGCCTCTATCAAATTTAAGGTTGAAGCGGATCCGATTGTCGATCAAATCGATGAACTTCTTCCTCAAACTCAGTGTGGTCAATGTGGTTACCCTGGTTGCCGCCCTTATGCTGAAGCCATTGCCAATGGCGATAAAATAAACAAATGTCCACCTGGTGGCCAGGCGACTATTGAGAATCTTGCTAACTTAATGGGCGTAGAAGTAGAAGAATCAGCACACGACCTGAATGACGCCGTCAAAACCGTGGCCTTTATTCACGAAGATATGTGTATTGGCTGCACAAAATGTATCCAAGCGTGCCCTGTTGATGCCATCGTTGGCGGGACGAAAGCTTTACATACTGTCATCAAAGATGAGTGTACTGGTTGTGATTTATGCGTGGCCCCTTGCCCTACAGATTGCATTGAAATGATCCCTGTAGCCCAAACGACTGAAAATTGGAAATGGCAAATGAACTCGATTCCCGTTGTCGATATTAGCGATTCTGTTTCTCACAAAAAGCAAGACGAAGTGAGATAGATATGAGCACACTTTCCTTAATCGAACAGATAAAAACCGGCTCATTGTGGCAATTCCATGGCGGTATACATCCACAAGACAACAAAAGCCAATCTAATCAGAGCTTTCCGGTAAACGCCGACGTTCCACAAGAGATTGTACTGCCGATTAAACAGCATATCGGCAAGCCTGGTGATCTCATCGTCAAAAGTGGCGACACGGTATTGAAAGGTCAAGCATTAACCAAGTACAACACAACCATGATGCTTCCTATTCATTCTCCGACTTCGGGTGTCATTACCGCCATCGAACCAAGAATCACGAACCACCCATCAGGGCTCAGTGAGCCGTGCATTGTGATTTCCCCGGATAGTAAAGAACAATGGATAGAAAAAAACAGTATTGAGGACTTTCAAAGCGCTTCTTCTGAAACTCTACTTGAACATATTCGCCTTGCAGGAATATCAGGGATGGGTGGCGCAGGTTTTCCAACAGCAAAGAAAATACAGTCCGGGCTCTCCAAGACCGATTTCTTAATCATCAACGCCGCTGAATGTGAGCCTTACATCACCGCCGATGACGTTATAATGCGCCATTACGCAGAAGAAATCATGACTGGCATCGATATTGTAGAGCACATACTCAAGCCAAAACTCACCATTATCGCCATTGAAGATAATAAGCCAGAAGCCATTCAAGCGATGGAAAATGCAGCGAAAGACAAAGACATTGTCATTCGCGTCATTCCCACCAAATTCCCTTCTGGTGGTGAAAAACAGCTGATTAAATTACTGACCAATCAAGAAGTGCCTAACAATGGCATTCCAGCGGATATCGGAATGCTGGTGCAAAACGTCGCTTCGATGTATGCAATCAAGCGCGCCGTGTGTGATGGCGAGCCACTGATCCAAAGAATAGTTACGTTAACGGGTAATCAATTCCCACAACCAAGAAACGTTTGGGCCTTAATTGGCACCCCGATCGAATCTCTACTCCAGCAGTTTGGCTATAAAGCAGCAAAAAAAGCACCGCGTCTTATCATGGGTGGCCCCATGATGGGGTTTACTTTACCCAGCGCCTTGGTGCCTATCACTAAAACCAGTAACTGTATTCTGGCCCCGGGCACGAGAGAATTACCTCACAGCCAGTATGAGATGGAATGTATTCGTTGTGGGCAATGCGCCGAAGTATGCCCTTCTGCTCTGCTTCCTCAACAATTGCAATGGTATGCCAAGGCGGAGGAATACGATAAGTGTACCGAGCTTAACCTAAAAGATTGTATCGAATGTGGTGCTTGCGCTTATGTTTGCCCAAGTGAAATCCCTCTCGTTCAATACTATCGTCAAGCCAAAGCTGAAATAAAAACCAGAAAAGAAGAAGCTCAGGCTGCGGAACGAGCACGTCAGCGATTTGAAGAAAGAAAAGAGCGCTTAGAAAAAGCAAAAGTTGAGCGAGAAAACAAGTTTAAGAAAGCCGCGGATAGCCGTCGAAGCGAAATGGAAAAATCAGGCGGTGACGATGCGATAGCCGCCGCTATTGCTCGAGTAAAAGCGCAAAAAGAACAAACTCAAACCGCTCAGAGATCGGAAGAGCGGTT
>NZ_JBNGCJ010000730.1:0-4722 GCF_049974785.1 Vibrio genomosp. F10 str. 9ZD137 | reverse complement strand
CCAACGCCAATTATGGCGGGTGTGCGTACGCCGACCCGTCAATTTAGTTCATGCGTTCTTATCGAATGTGGCGATAGTTTAGATTCTATCAATGCGACCGCTAGCTCTATTGTTCGTTATGTCTCTCAACGCGCAGGTATTGGTATTAACGCAGGACGTATTCGTTCTTTAGGCTCAGAAATACGGGGTGGTGAAGCCTTCCACACTGGTTGTATCCCTTTTTATAAGTACTTCCAAACCGCTGTTAAATGTTGTTCTCAAGGTGGTGTCCGAGGCGGCGCAGCAACCGTCTTCTACCCTCTTTGGCATGGTGAAGTCCAATCACTATTGGTACTAAAAAATAACCGTGGTGTGGAAGAAAACCGTGTTCGTCATATGGATTACGGCGTCCAGCTGAATAAACTCATGTATTCTCGTCTGGTCCAAGGTGGAAACATCAGTTTATTCTCTCCATCTGACGTTCCAGGTCTATACGACGCTTTCTTCGAAGATCAAGATGAATTTGAGCGTTTATATGTTCAATACGAAAATGACCCAGCGGTTAAGAGAACCTCTGTAAAGGCCGTTGAACTGTTCTCTCTTCTTATGCAAGAAAGAGCCTCTACTGGTCGTATTTACATTCAAAATGTCGATCACTGTAATACTCATAGCCCATTTGATTCAAAAGTAGCACCGGTTCGTCAGTCTAACTTATGTTTAGAAATTGCATTGCCGACTAAGCCTCTTTCGAATGTAGAAGATGATCAAGGCGAGATCGCTCTTTGTACTCTGTCTGCTTTCAACCTTGGTGCTATCAACGAATTAGATGATCTGGCCGAATTATCCGATCTGGTTGTTCGAGCTCTCGATGCCTTATTGGATTACCAAGACTACCCATTACCGGCGGCGTACAAATCAACAATGAACCGTCGCACTTTAGGTGTAGGTGTTATCAACTATGCCTACTACTTAGCTAAGAATGGCGTGAAATACTCTGACGGTAGTGCAAATGGTTTAACCCACCGTACTTTTGAAGCGATTCAATACTACCTTCTGAAAGCATCGGTTGAACTCGCGAAAGAACAAGGTCGTTGTCCTTCGTTCCATGAAACGAACTACGCGAAAGGTTTGCTACCAATCGATACTTATAAAGCTGACATTGATAAGATTTGTGATGAACCGTTGCATTACGACTGGGATGCACTGCGTTCTGACATTATGGAATACGGTCTGCGTAACTCAACATTAACAGCACTAATGCCATCAGAGACCTCATCGCAGATTTCCAACGCGACAAACGGCATTGAGCCACCTCGTGGGTATGTCTCTGTAAAAGCGTCTAAAGATGGTATTTTGAAGCAAGTTGTTCCTGATTTCGTTAATCTCAAAGAGAACTACGAGTTATTGTGGAATATCGGTCCAAACGATGGGTACCTACATTTAGTTGGCATCATGCAAAAATTCGTTGATCAAGCTATCTCTGCAAATACTAACTATGACCCTAGTAAGTATGATAGCGGTAAAGTTCCAATGAAGAAGCTGCTTCAAGATCTGCTAACTGCCTATAAATACGGTGTTAAAACGCTTTACTACCATAACACTCGTGATGGTGCTAAAGACGACCAAGGCGATGCAGTTCAAGTGCCGGAAGAAGATTGTGAAGGCGGCGGTTGTAAGATCTAAACCGCAATAAACATTAAGACCCCAGAGAAGAGTTATCTTCTCTGGGTTTAAAGCATTAACAGGGTCCGTTTTATTACGGGTCTTTAAAGGATTTGAGGCATTTATGGCTTACAGTACTTTTTCTCAGCAAAAAAATGACCAACTAAAAGAACCAATGTTCTTGGGTCAGTCGGTAAACGTTGCACGTTACGACCAACAAAAATTCGAGATCTTCGAAAAGCTTATCGAGAAACAGCTTTCTTTCTTCTGGCGTCCAGAAGAAGTAGACGTATCTAGCGACCGTATCGACTACAACAAGCTTCCTGAGCATGAAAAGCACATCTTCATCTCTAACTTGAAATACCAAACGCTTCTAGATTCAATCCAAGGCCGCAGCCCTAACGTTGCCCTACTTCCATTGGTATCTCTACCAGAAGTAGAAACTTGGATCGAAACCTGGTCATTCTCTGAAACGATTCACTCTCGTTCATACACGCACATCATTCGTAATATCGTAAATGATCCAGGCGTCGTATTTGACGATATCGTGGAAAATGAAGAAATCTTAAAGCGTGCTAAAGATATTGCTTTTTACTATGATGATTTGATCAAGTTGACTGCTGACTATCACCGTTACGGTGAAGGCATTCACAGCATCAATGGCGAAGAAGTAAAAATCACACTTCATGATCTAAAGAAGAAACTTTACGTTTGCTTAATGTCGGTTAATGCTCTCGAAGCGATTCGTTTCTACGTGAGCTTTGCATGTTCATTCGCTTTTGCTGAACGAGAGCTAATGGAAGGTAATGCGAAGATCATCAAATTAATTGCTCGTGATGAAGCTCTTCATCTAACAGGTACTCAGCATATGATTAATTTGCTGCGCAATGGTCAAGATGACTTTGAATTCATGCAAATTGCTGAAGAATGTAAGCAAGAATGTTTTGACCTATTCAAAGAAGCAGCAGAACAAGAAAAAGAATGGGCTGAATACCTATTTAAAGATGGTTCTATGATTGGTCTTAACAAAGACATTCTTTGCCAATACGTTGAGTACATCACTAATATTCGCATGCAAGCCGTTGGCCTAGGTGCTGCTTACCCAGAAGCAACATCGAACCCAATTCCTTGGATCAACGCTTGGTTATCTTCAGATAACGTGCAAGTAGCGCCACAGGAAGCAGAAATCAGCTCTTACTTGGTTGGACAGATTGACAACGAAGTCAGCGCAAATGATTTTGAGGATTTTGAACTGTAATGGCACAACTTAAAATCAACAAAGTCACCACCATTGAGTCAAATTCTTCCAATACCTTATTGGAATCGCTCGAGTTGGCTGGTCTTGAGCCAGAATACAATTGCCGTGATGGGCACTGTGGAGCGTGCCGCTGTACATTAGATTCAGGGGAAGTAGAGTTTGTTGGTTTTGCTATGGCCTATACAGAGAAAAATGAAATTTTACCTTGTATCTGTAAAGCCAAAAGCAACGTTGAGCTATCAAATGTTCGCTACAGAATGAAAGAAAAACGCGCATAACGCGTATTCATAAAAATCAGCGAGGAAGGTCAGTTATAAACTGGCCTTTTTTATACCTTCCAAAAATGCATCGGCTGTAAACATCGAAACCGGTTTATCCGCAATTTCTCGACCGTCATCATCAAACAAAGAGAGACGATATCCTTGCGCCACTTTGCTGCTGTCTTCAATAGGCGCGTGTCGCCAATCAGATGCTAGGTCGTAACCATGAGTCCTAAGCGCTTCACCTAAAACCACTTTTTGACTTGCCACTTGATACCAGACTAAAATTTTCGAGTGAGAAAACACAGTGACCTCCTTGACCGAATGTTTCATCGAAGGAGATAGTGTACAAGTAATCACCATCATTGATAGCCTCAAAAATAGGACAATGAAGCCGCTATATTGAAATCATCGACTTACATTTAGACCATTTGTTTATAAAAAATAAAGTTGTTCTTCTGTATGTAATAAGGAGTAATTTCATCAATTTATTACGGCACGGCACTCGGTAGACGTTTGACAAAGGCTACTTTTGATATAAGTAGCCTCCTGAGTTGTTGATTAAGGCGTGTTGCAGATTAAATAAGAGTTGAAGGAATAAACATCTCTTTTAGGCTTGTCACTGAACTGTACTGAATGAACATTGGTTTACCTGACAAATATCGTCGTAGCATATCTGCCGCGATCGTCGAGATCAGTTCTTTTCGTTCAGCCATAGAATATTGACGTTTGAATTCTAGCGTTTGCCCCCATTCCCCTTTGGACGTCGATAACGCGATAGAAAACTCATTACCTTCTAACTTGCCTGTCACTAACGCAATGTCAGTTGAACACTTTTCTCGTGTTGCCCCTGCTAGAGCAAATGCAGCGGCCAGAGGGTTCTGTTCTTGGCTTGAAACATCTAAAGAACCACTCATAATCCATGAGTGGCCACAAAATGGATTCGCATTAACATCTGAATGGAGCCAATTTGACAGCCATCCATGGGTTGATTGCTCTGAAATAGAGATAGACTGTTTCTTTTCGGCAACCAGATGACCAACATGGGAAAGCATGCTTTCATCAACACTCACCACGTTGGATTCAATAAGCTTATAGATCATTTGCAGCACACGAACTTGAGTCTCCAAGTCGTTTTGAGGCGCAAATAACTTCACTTCGATAAAAGGCAAATACGAGCGATACCCAATCATATATCCCTGTGGAAGTTGCAGCTTGTCTAATTTATCTGACAACACTGACTCGGAAGTCCCTAGTGTATATAGTCGACTGCAACTGTAACTTTCTCGTTCAGGGAAACGGTGTCTTAAATCCGTCAAGATCTGAGTTTCCACCATCAATTCAAACTCTTTAGGAACACCTGGCGTAAAGTAGAACAGGCAATCGTTAATCACCATTTTAAAACCGCACGCTGTTCCTATCGGGTTATCTATAATCGTGGCACTTTGAGGCAGCATGGCTTGTTTAACATTGCTTTCTGGCATCGTGATACCTCGAGCATTAAAAAAAGCATGGAGCGTTTCCAGCCACTCTGGGAATAAAGTCAACGCTTCATCTGCTGAC
>NZ_JBNGCJ010000729.1:0-2199 GCF_049974785.1 Vibrio genomosp. F10 str. 9ZD137 | reverse complement strand
GCCTGCGTGACTGTGGCGGGAGAAATTCTGACGATGGTAACGTGCTTGTAAGAACTCGAGTCCACCCAACTCGTTGGCTAATTGGATTTGTGCATTTTCTTTGGTTGGCAATTCTTTGGTTGGCAATGGAACCTCAACTCGTCCTAGCTTAGTGTCACTCGAACGAGATAAACCAGTTCGATATTCTTAATCTTGTTTAACGTAGCGTTATCTTAACGTAACTGTACTTTAGTGTGACGGGATCTTAACGCCAAAGTATCTTAACGCTAAAGTATCATAACGTAATGAGGGATCTTATTTTTGTACAAACTTGCGGTTTTGGTGAGATTATTGAGCGAATAACACTTCTGAGGTACACGATGAGGCGGAGGATTAGAGGTATGGGGGCTTGGTGAATATCCCCCAACTAGAGCAACATTTGTTGCTACTTTTTCTTTTTGGCCTTTCCTTGAACGGCTTTAAATCGTGGGTTGGTTTTACAAATTACGTAAATTCGCCCCTTGCGCTTGACGACCTGACAATCGCGGTGGCGTAATTTAGCGCTTTTTAATGAGCTGAGTACTTTCATTATTTATCATCCCCTGATTTTAAGCCGCCTAAGTTACCGAACTTACGGCTAAAGTTAGCAACGCGACCTTCTGTATGAACCACTCTCTGCTTGCCTGTATAGAAGGGGTGTGAGTCAGAAGAGACTTCGATGGTCATGTATGGGTAGGTTTGTCCATCTTCCCAATCAATGGTTCTTGTGGTTTCCAGAGTGGAACCTACTAGAAAATACTTATCGACACTCGTGTCATGGAAAACGACGGTGCGGTAGCTAGGGTGAATGCCTGGTTTCATTTCAATCCTTATTCGTCTTTAATTTCTTTGTGGTTGCTCTGGGTGTTTATCACTGTTTGTGTGATGTTATAACATAACTAATGATAATAATTATCAATAACGATTGCCAGTGTTTTTTACATTGACTAAAAAATAACGGCGAGGAAATAGAAGCACGCTTTCCGACTTGATGACGAAAATCTGACACACTGACTCGCTCCGAGGTCCATCTTTTTATGCGTTATTGTTTTAGGGTGAGCATGAGAAATGAAGAGCAAAAAAATGCCAGAAAGTCTTATTGAGCTTTCTGGCATTGTTGTCTTTTATGTTTGATTCATTCAGGTCAAGAATTAGTCTACTTGGCTACTGTTTAAATAAGCTTTGGTTGAAATGTCTGTCCAAGCGCGTACTTTCTTCAAGTAGTCAGCTTGAGAATCGATGATTTTCTTCGCTAAAGGATCGTTGGCTGCTAACTCTTTCAACAGAATTTCCTTTTCTTGTTTCATTCTGTCTAGCACCGCTGGTGGAAAATCACGAACTTTAATATCAGGGTTTTCAATCAGCATTTTTTCCCAACTTCTTGCGTTGGCGTCGATGGCTTGTGTGTACATGTCAAAAGCCGCAACACGGAAGGAGGTTTCCAATATTACCTGAAGATCTTTTGGTAATTTATCCCATGTTTTCTGGTTCACAAGAAATTGAGTTTCTGAGCCTGGCTCATGCCAAGCCGTATAGTAATATGGCGCAATGTTTTGGAAGCCCATACGAAGATCAAACGCTGGCCCTACCCATTCGAGTGCATCAATGGTTCCTCGCTCTAAAGACGTATAAAGCTCTCCCGGTGCAATATTGGTTGGTTTTGCCCCGACACGAGCAAAGACTTCACCGGCAAACCCTGGAATACGCATCTTCAGGCCTTGCAAATCATCAATCGAGTTTATTTCTTTCTTAAACCAGCCACCCATCTGAATGTCTGAGTTACCACCAGGAAACGACAGTAAATTATGAGGTGCATAGACTTCTTGCATGAGCTCCATGCCACCGCCTTGATAGAACCAGGCATATTGTTCGGTGGTCATCATGCCAAAGGGCATTGAAGAGAAGTAAAGTGTGTTAGGCACTTTACCTTTCCAATAGTAAGAACTTGAGTGGCCGAGATCATATTGGCCAGACTTCACCATATCAAAAACACCCAGTGGGGCTTTGTGCTTGTTGGCGGAGTCGATGCGTATTTCAAGACGGCCATTCGACATTTCATTGGCAAGCTTTGCCATATTCTTACTGGCATCGCCTAAAATTGGTGTGTTCGGCCCCCATGTTTCAGCGAGCTTAAGGCGATATACTTTTTCGGCGGCGTTGGCTGACAGGGATAAAGCCGCA
>NZ_JBNGCJ010000728.1:0-2800 GCF_049974785.1 Vibrio genomosp. F10 str. 9ZD137 | reverse complement strand
GAGCCGCTCTTCCGATCTAGGCGGTGTTGATGGTCAGTTATCGGGTTCATTATTAAAAAGTCATGATAGCAGCGTTGGTTTTTACAATTACTCGGATCTGAGCTGGGATGAAGTCGGCAGTGTTCGTTTGTTAGTGGATACTCAAGCTACTTACCTGGAGATGGATATCAATCAAGGCTCCAGAAGCATTGGCCGATTCTACCCTGCTTTCTTTACAGTGATCGATACGCGATGGGATTATCCAGGCTCACAACCACATGTGTACATGGGGCAACCATTTGATGGTGTAGAGTTCGATGTAGAAGCGTTAAATAGTAGTAACAATGCGGTGCAGAACTATCCACTGTTTGTCTCATCACTGCACGCAAAGTTTAATTTATATGAAAACAGTACGTTCAGTGCTCGTCTAACTGCACCCGCATTAGAAGGTGCTAGTTGGGCTGTCGATACGAATCGCTCAATTGGGACGTTCTCCAATTCCGCGAATAATGACTGTACCGATAGTATCTGCTGGTTGAAGCAAACCACATTTGTTCCTGACGGCCCTTTCAATGCGGCAGAAGCCATTGAAGATTCAACCATCACTATTGATGGAACAGTCTCAGTGACGAATATCGATCCTATTGCTTATGCCACCGATGGTGCGATTCTTACTGATCAGCCAGATATCCGCTTTGGACGTATGAGCTTAAAAGATGTAGGTGGCAACCAAAATACCGTTATCACCGTTCCTCTTACTGTTGAATATTGGAATGGCAGTCGATTTATCACTAATACAGATGACAATAGCACCAAATTTGATGGCGATGATTATTGCCAGCAAGTCATTTGGTCAGACTTGGCGGATAACGCGAGTTTATCAGAAGACGATACTGTGTCATTAGGAGAGTCTCGTTCACTGCTCGCCTCACAAACCACCTCTGTACGTGAACAAATTCGTTTTTGGTTAACTCTGGATAGCACGGCCGGTGAAAATGGTGAAAGTGATGGTTGCAATGGGAGCGATAACGAATTGCCATGGCTTCGTTACAATTGGGATGGCGCAGATACAGACGAAGAAGATCCATCAACGGTTGTCACCTTTGGTATTCATCGTGGTAATGATCGCGTCATTTACCGAGGCGAAAGTGGCTTAATAGGTCAGTGATTTACATCATTTCATGCGCTAAGTAAGGAAACTGTTAGAAAATGCGGATTTTGCTCCATGTTTATGCCTCAATGCCTTGCTGATATGGCAAGGCATTGGTACATTTAGTGCAATTTTTATCTTCTAATTCTCGCAGGACGAACGAAGAATATGTTTAAAAAACTTCGTGGCATGTTTTCTAACGACCTATCTATCGATTTAGGTACTGCCAACACACTTATATATGTCAAAGGACAAGGGATCGTTCTCGACGAACCTTCTGTTGTTGCTATTCGTCAAGATCGTGCGCGCTCTGGAAAGAGCGTTGCTGCTGTCGGTCATGCCGCAAAGCAAATGCTAGGTCGTACACCTGGCAATATTTCAGCCATTCGCCCAATGAAAGATGGGGTGATTGCTGACTTCTATGTCACGGAAAAAATGTTACAACATTTCATAAAACAGGTTCACGACAACAGTGTGCTTAAACCAAGCCCACGCGTTTTGGTTTGCGTACCTTGTGGTTCAACTCAAGTTGAGCGTCGTGCCATTCGTGAATCGGCATTAGGTGCTGGTGCTCGTGAGGTTTACTTGATCGATGAGCCAATGGCTGCGGCAATTGGTGCTGGTCTGCGCGTTTCAGAGCCTACTGGTTCAATGGTTGTGGATATCGGTGGTGGTACTACTGAAGTGGCGGTTATCTCACTAAACGGTGTGGTCTACTCATCTTCTGTACGCATCGGTGGTGACCGCTTTGATGAAGCGATCATTAACTACGTTCGTCGTAACTACGGCAGCTTAATTGGTGAAGCAACCGCTGAGAAAATTAAACATGAAATCGGTTCAGCTTATCCTGGTGATGAAGTTGAAGAGATTGAAGTGCGTGGCCGTAACCTTGCAGAAGGTGTACCACGTAGCTTTAGCCTAAACTCAAACGAGATCTTAGAAGCACTGCAAGAGCCTCTTTCGGGTATTGTTTCTGCTGTTATGGTTGCATTGGAGCAGTGTCCACCAGAGTTAGCGTCAGACATTTCAGAAAACGGCATGGTATTAACTGGTGGTGGTGCACTGCTTAAAGATATCGACCGTCTACTAACGGAAGAAACAGGGATCCCTGTTGTCGTCGCTGAAAATCCGTTGACGTGTGTTGCTTTAGGTGGCGGTAAAGCCCTTGAGATGATCGACATGCACGGTGGCGATCTGTTTAGCGAAGAGTAATGAATTTATTGGCTTTGGTATGAATCCTATCAAGGCCAATAAAGCGAAAAATTAGGATCTCTATATCATGAAGCCGATATTTGGCAGAGGGCCTTCACTTCAATTTCGCCTGTTTTTAGCGGTTACCCTATCAGCCAGCCTTATGCTGGCTGATAGTCGTTTAGGTGCATTTTCAAGCGTCCGATATTTTTTAAACAGTTTGGTGGCTCCGATCCAGTACGCGGCGGATATGCCACGTCTGATGTTTGATGGTTTTTACGATAATTTTAATACCCGCAAAGCCTTACTTGACTCAAGTCGAACTTTAAAGCGAGAAGTCCTCAAACTTAAAAGTGACCTGTTATTACTTGATCAATATAAAGAAGAAAACAATCGGCTGCGTAAGCTGTTAGATTCTTCTTTCATTCGAGATGAACGTAAGGTCGTCACTGAAGTGATGGCGGTTGATACCACGCCTTA
>NZ_JBNGCJ010000727.1:0-9998 GCF_049974785.1 Vibrio genomosp. F10 str. 9ZD137 | reverse complement strand
ATGGCGCGAGACCTGCGTGCTTTTGCAACGTCGGGCGGACAGTTATTGTCGGTAAGAACCGGGGTGTGGGCGCGAGATGCTAATGATTTTATTTTTATTGGTAAGGTCGATGATGATCGATTGTCTTCGCTCAATATGTGGCGATTTGATGATGACAAGCAGCTTGAAACCGTCGTGTACGCTAAGTCAGCGGATTACCTACAAGATAATCAGTGGGTAATGCGCGATGTCCAAGTGACCGATATGCGTGATGGAATTGAGTTGTCAAAACAGACGTTGACAGAATATCAGTGGACGACTTCTTTGGAGCCTGACAAGTTGGCTGTTGTGACCGTTAAACCCGAGGAGCTTTCTTTGACAGGGTTGTTTGATTACGTTGGTTATTTGAATGACTCTGAGCTTGATTCATCTCGATATGAATTGGCACTATGGCGTAAAGTCACGCAACCTTTTTCTATTGCAGTGATGATGTTGATGGCGCTGTCATTCATTTTCGGCCCATTGAGAACGGTGACCATGGGAGCAAGGATTCTTTCAGGGGTAGTGGCTGGTTTTACTTTCTACATTTCCAGTGAGTTTTTTGGACCATTAAGTTTGGTTTATGGGATTCCCCCTGTCTTTGGCGCCGTCGCACCGAGCATAGTATTTCTTTCAATTGCATTGATGCTATTACGCCGAAAACTATAGCCTAGAAACGACAATGTAGACTGTTCTATAAATCGTCCAGAACCCAAAAAGGAAGCTTAGTCGCTTCCTTTTTGGTTTTTAAACGTGTAATTAATTGGCTTTAGGTAGCACAACAACTTGTGTTTTAGCCCAAATATCTTGGAAAGCACGTTTTTTCGGATCAAATGGCACCGTTAGGTTACCTAACCCAAATGCGGAGGTAGACAGGCGTATTAGTGCTTGAGTAATACTGATCGCACCACCTTGTTTGTTTTGAACTTGAAGCTTCCAGGCGCGCATTCCTAGTGTTTGACCAGCGCGAGTCCAGAAAAAAACAAAGAAATAGACCGCAACGGCAACCAAATAAAAAGTATAAATAGGGCTCCAAACGGGGTGTTTACTGAGTAAATCACTAGCATCTGCATAGGGGGTATAATTCACAGCACCTAGAGCAACGAGAGCTTCTAAGATTGCAACAATCAATCCTCCAGCCATCATCAAAATAGCCATAACAATAAGTGAGTCATAAAAAAGAGCACCTAAGCGACGCATTAAACCCGCTGGTGGAAGGGCATTGGTTGTAGTCATAATTGATTCGTAAATGTGTAAATATTGCGGAAAGAATATAGTGTTGAGACTCTCTAGGGAAGAGAGCAAACGCACACCTTGCTGCTTCATGGTGAAATTATCGTCAAACGAAAAGGTTTTCAAGCTTTTAGGCTTGCGAAGCCGATGATGTTACGTATAATGCGAAACATCAAAGGGGAAACCCCAAGATGCCGGTATGGTGAAATTGGTATACACGACGGATTCAAAAAACATCGTATTTACTTGATTTAATAAATTATCGGTATAAAATCAAAAGCTTATTAGTGTTTTAGCTGTAGGATATAGTTTTATACACTTTTATAGTTTCTGTGGCGGTATGGTGAAATTGGTATACACGCCTGATTCAAAATCAGGTGCCTTCGGGCGTAGCGGTTCAAGTCCGCTTACCGCTACCATTCTTTAAAAAAGCCGCTTCCGAAAGGAGGCGGCTTTTTTGCATGTAAAAATCAGAATGAAAAACCACTATCTTCCTCATCTTTTCGTTTCTGTAGCTCCAACAGAGCAGAAAGCTTACTGGATTCGTGAGGAATCATATTTTTCTTTTCTGATGGAGATCTTGGGCTGTAACCGTACATCGATGTCGTTGTGTATTTCCTGATCATGTCACACTTAAAAATCTCAAATTCTTGCAAGAACTCTTCTTTTCGCGAAAGATCTCCATTCTGAATTAGTCGTTTGAATACTTCTTGTACCAAGTCGTAATACTCATTGTGCAGAACTTCAAAGTAAGAATTTTCTTGTTTGATTGAACGCAGCTGTGATTTGTACGTTAACTGTGCGTCGATCGTTTGGTTTTCTTTTGTAATGCTAGTCATAGTTATACCCTATATTATTATTGTTGTTATTTGATTTGGTAATTATTTGAGATCTATTAAGATCAAGGTTCAATCTGTTGGCTTTTTGATAGAGCCTTTTAAGTTGCTTTTCTTTGTGAGTTAGCTTTCGATGTTTTGTTGATAGCTCGTTTATTGTTTCGCTAATCAATTTTGCTGTGCTTTGTTCTGTCATCCACTCTTTTCTGCTCAACCTGCGCTGTCTGGGACCACTTCTAGTTAGCCCAACCTCTTTGGCTACCTTCTGGTAGTATTCATCCTGAAACTGGCGCATAGCTTCTTTATAAGCTCGAATTTTTTGTTTGGCGGAAGTTGAATTACAGTTATCTCTGGCATAAATGCCTTGGTGTACATCCCCAATGTTCATCCTAGAGTTTGAGTCTAGTGCTGGAACGATATAGAAATGGCAGTGAGGGAACGTTTCATCTCGATGAAATTCCAAGGACTTATATTGAGAACCATATTTCTGCCTAAGAAAATGATGGTTAAGTGTCAGCCACTTTCTAAACTTAGGGCATTGAGGGTCTAGCTCGGCTACAGGTATAGGGTAGCTAACAACTCCTGCAAGAATTATCTGAGCATCCTTCCTGAGCTTTCTACCTATAGAGTCATTTGCGATAGAAGCTTGATTTTCAGCAATCTCAACCGCTTCACTTGGACGGCAGCCAAAAATATTTATTGGTGGTGTTGGATTTGCAACATGCAGACAATCAAACTCCAAGCGTTCACATTCTGCTGCAATAGCTTTTGCTGATTGTTTTTTATTTGTTCGAGAGCTTTCCTTTCCATAACTCTCAATATGAATAAATTGGTAACCCATTTTTAGCCTCTTTATATTTTTATTATGCGGGCGATAAAAATGTGAAAACTAGTTTTTATATTTTTAGTGTCTAACTAGATTCTTAAGAACGTTAGTGTCTTAAGCAGACGTTTATGAAGAATGAATAAACATAGTCTGTCACTATGTTTACATAATATATTATTTCCACACGAAAGTTAAGATAAAACTCTTTTAAATCAACAAGATACAAAATATTATATATTTTGTTTGAGCTTTTTTATCAATATGCATCTCATTTGATGAGATATATCATTGTTTGCTAATACCTCTTCCTGTATTTTAATCTTATTATCCCTTCTGTAACTTACTGATAGAAAAGTAAATTAAATGCAATTGTAAGGTTGAAGATGCTTCCATCAGAAATAAAAAACTTGTCTCCGCAATGTGAGCTTCATGTCATCGATATACCGGAAATTGATGGAAATCTTGAAAAACTTCTAGATAAGTTTTTGGTTTCCATATGTGAAGGTGATTCCGATAGTGAGCTGAGCTTAGTTAAGCTAAGACTTAGAAATTTCTTTGAAGATAAAAGAAAAAACACAAAAATGGGAGCTATTGCAGAATTTTTTGTCCATTTGTACTTGCAAGAGAATGGGTATAAACAAGAATTTTTGTTCTTTAACTTGGAGGAGGGATCTATAAAAAAAGGGTTTGATGGCTTTTTCTCTAAAAACTCTGAAACATATCTATTGGAAAGTAAATCTGGTTCAATTCAAAGCAAAAAAATATCACACAAAGATAAATTGAAATCTGCTTACTCTGACTTAGAAAATTATGTCTCAGGAAAAAGTGAGAAAGGTAAAAATAACCCATGGAAAAATGCTTACAATCACGCCTCTCATGCAGATGTAGGGACTGAGAAGTCGATAAGAAAAAAAATAAAGAGCCTACAAGACAAGTTTGACTTGGGTGATTATTCAAAGGTTGATGACTTTAATATAATACCTTGTTCTACAATATTTCTTGATGGCGCTTGGGATAACGGAATGACAAGTGAAATTTTAGTGGATTATGAGTTTATAGCAAAGTTTTCAGGAAATACTGTTAAAGCAGTATGTGTTACCAAGGAAAGTATAGAAATATTTTTTAATTATTTGGATAAGTGATATGGCAACAAGTTTTTATTGGTTGAAGGAAGTCGATATATTTTCTGAATCTATGAGGAAAATGTCTTTAAATAAACCACTTGATAGTGAGGAGTTGGAGTTTGTCCTTACATGTGCGATATTGTTCTTTAAGGAGTATGGAGGAGATAAAAGAAAGTCTCCTTATTTCCAGTTGGCATATTACATCACGCTTAAGTGTGCTATTAACAATGAAAACTATGAACCACTACTAGATGCTAGTGCAAATTTTGGCTTGTACCCTATATCTAAATATATATTGAATAACATATTATCTGAAGATGATAGTTATAATACATTTTCTTTAGACTATCAGTTGGAAAAATTCAAACACAGTGATGTGTTTGAAACGTATGAGCAAAGACAATCCAGAGAAGAGATGGTTACTAGTGAAAATAAAGAAAACTGCTATGTAGCCCCTACATCTTTTGGTAAGAGCTCTCTCATAGTAGAGATAATCAATAGAGATAAAATAAATAAAGTTGCAATAATTGTCCCTACCAAATCATTACTTATACAAACTTATAAGTTAATAAAGTCTAAGTTTCCTTTTGAGCATATAATTTTTCATGATGAAATGTATGATGGCTCAGATAGTTTTATTTCCATTTTCACCCAAGAAAGAGCGCTTCGTCTCTTAAAAAATAAAGATATATCATTCGATGTATTGATTATTGATGAAGCCCACAATGTGTTTGAAATGGATAGTAGAAGCTTACTTTTGACTAGATTAATTAGAAGAAATAGGCAAAGGAATCCAAAGTCTATAAATTACTACTTATCTCCTTTGATATCAGAGATAGGGAATTTAAAAGTCTCCAATGAACAAGAGATATTTGAGCGTAGAATTATAAATAACATTAAAGAAGCTGATATTAGTGAGTATAGAAATAATGGGGAAGTGCATAAATACAATCGTTTCTTAAATGAATTCTACCCATCTGAAAGTAATAGTAGTAGTTTTATTAAGTATATAATTGATAATAAAAAAGAAAAGAACTTTATTTACCTTAGAGCCCCCAAAAGAGTGGAGCAACTAGCTGTGTATTTAGACAGTGAACTGCGTGCGATTAATTCGGAAGAGCTCCTTGAACTGTCAGAGGTAATATCAAAGAATGTGCATAGTGATTTCTATTGTGTTGACTATGTGAAGAAAGGTTTAGTTTACTTACATGGTAAATTACCTGATCTTATAAAAGAATATTTGGAGCATAAATTCACGCACACAAAAGAAATTAGCTATATAGTTGCAAACTCGGTAATACTTGAGGGTGTAAACCTTCCAGTTGATAACCTATTCATACTAAATACATATAACCTAGATGCTAAGTCATTGACTAACTTAATCGGTAGGGTTAATAGGCTTAATGAGGTGTTTGATGAGAAAAACAGATCTTTAAGTAAACTTCTGCCTTCTGTTCATTTTGTTAACTCTGTTGAGTTTAATGGAAAGAATGGGAATATGGTAAATAAAATACAGCACCTAAAGAGTGGTATCTTTAAGGATGTAGTAAAAAATCCATTATTGACGAACTTTAGTTTTGATAATATAAAGACTGAGTTGAGAAGAGCCGAAAAAAAATCAGATTTCCATAATATTGATAGAATTGAGTCAAAAATAAGAACCATGGAAGAGATTATAGAGAGGGAAGACTTTCTAGTTTTCAATGAAGGTGATGACTCCACTCGTATTAAAAGAATTCTGATGGAGTCCGCACTTTCATCTGCATATTATGACTCTGAATCAATTTTTGATAAGCTAGAGGATAAAATAAGTGAAGTAGTGGAGGATATTAATTGGTCTGATGCTTCCGTGATAGATAAAATATATCTATTTTTTATTGATGGATTTGAGGATCACATTTCAAATGCTGAGTTCTCTCGATTAAAGCACCCTAAAGCTAGAGCTTTCTATAAGATGTTCACTGAAAATCTCCATAGGTTGACGCTAAAGGAACACATATCTGACACCGTTAAATATTTTTATTCTATTCGACATTCTAATGCTGGGAATGAGTTGTTTGTCGGTAATTCCTATGGTGAAATCCCAAAAAGTAGTGAGTACGACTCTTATAGTAATAACGTATATATAGATCTTTCTCAAAAGAGCCATAAAGAGCTGGTCAATATTGCTTTGGTCAAAATTAAAATAGAAAGTGACTTTGTCTCATATACTTTGAATGAGTATGTTAATATTTTATTTGAACTAGAGCTAATAAGTGAAGCTGAATATGAACTTCACATTTATGGGACTACAAACAAGTCTAATTCAGAATTCGTCAAGATAGGGTTGAGCGGTTCATTGATTAATAAATTAGATAGGGACAATCAAACTGAAAATCTAAGAATAAATGAATTTGGTACTATAGAGTACAATGAAAAATTCAAAGATTATCTTGTGAGACAAGATGATCTTATCCAGTTTGAAGTTAGTAAATATATCGATATTTAATTATCCGCCTACTTAGTTTTGAATGGTATACCTTTTAAATAGGTATACCCATAGCCCTGTATTAACGCCAATGACCTTCCTTTTTCTTTCATCATATTTGTTCGTATAGTCTTCATAAACGAGTGAAATGGGCGGAATGCATTCATCTTGATTATGTAAGGCTAGTTCATCATAAGATTTATAGAAATTAGCCCAATTACCTGCAATAGCGTGCTTTAATAAAGTCCTAAACTTATAGTCGTTTTCATATGCACTAACAAACCCATCTGAGTAGTCATTGAGCTCGATGGATAGCTTTAGCTCTTTTTCCTCCTTTGAGTTTTTAATTGATGGGAGCTTTAAAAGCCCTGACTCTATGTTCGTGAATGCCGCTTCAAGTTGGCCATCGAAGAATGCTTTTTCTTTTTCATCTAAAGCAGCGTATTGTTCAAATGATTTTTCAAATACATTATTACCACTTTCCGCAAGTTCTAATACCTGTTGATAGTGTTCAGCTTCAAAAGGTGATTCAAAAATAGAGTATTCTTTTTTACCATCTTTATTGAAATTAACTTCAACAGAAGGAACTTGAGAGGATATTTTTCTAATAGAATTCCATACATTTGATAATCCTTTCATTCCAAATAACTGATAAGCTCGAATTCCAGTTGCGGCTCTCCAGGCTTCAATTCTTTCGATTCCATCAATAGCCACATCCGGTTTTTGTTCAATGTTTGCAGTAACTACTTCATCCATTTCCCCACCAAGAGATTTAGTTAAGTACTTGAAGCAGTATGTGGCTGCGGAGGCTACACCTTCACTCCCGACAGCATCCATTTTTCCAAATACGGTTTTTACAGCTGATTTTGAGTGAGAAAACTTTTTAGGAAGTAAGCCTTCTTTTTCATGAAACAATAGATCTTTTAATTCAGGTTGGAAAAAGCAAAGTAGATGCCAGTGTGGACATCCATCTTTGTGTGGCTCAGTAATTCGCATGCCAAAGAATTGGCCAGAGTCCATGGCTATTCCTTTCTTACTAAGAGATTTTCGAAATGCGTTCCAGTAAGACTTGAGTTCTTTATGTGCAGCCAAAGCACTTTTGTTATTCCAGCCAGTTCTCGATGGCTTTGAGGGGTTTGGATGATATCTAGCTGGAGCTGTTATTGTTATGAATGCCCATTCCATATCATGTTCATTTGCTATCGTTTCAAAACCTTTAATTTTCGCATAGAGTTCGGAAATCTTTTTATCTGTAGTTGATACAAAACTAGCTAAGCTGATTTTTTTTCCTTTTACCATAATGAATTTATTAGCAAGGATTTCAGCATTGTATTGCTTTTGAAGTTTTCGAAACTTGACGAGAATGTTGGGAGCGTAGGCTGTTGACTTAGCGCCAATAGTTTTTTGGCTTTGAGCTGAATAGAGCATCTCAGACATAACTAATTTAGTAATTTTCCTTTTGCAATAGTCTGGACTCATTAGGCGTTTGTGAGCGTCAATTTTTAACTCTTCGATTCTATGGTTAAGTAATACAATCTTATGTTGGAGTTTCTCTCTTTTTTTTATGGCTCTAGTCGATGTTTTATTTAGCTTTTTTTTAATACCTTTGAGTTTTTGGGTTGTGTCATGATAAATGTCATAGTTGTAGAAAAAGAACTGGGCGTGAGTTTTCTTCTGGAACAGTGAAAAAATTTCGTCTTCTGTAACGTGATGATGTCCATTTTTTATATATAAGCTATTTGCTGAAACAGATAAGTGATACCCAACTTTTTTCACTTGTTTAAGCGTGGCATCAAAAAGGTGATTGATAGAGTAAGGTAAGCAAAACATGGTGACTCTCTTTTTGTAGTTATTATTTCAATACCATGCCATAGTTTTCGTTTTAAGATCAAATGCAAAGACTTGTATAAACAATGACTTATGCTTTTTCTTGTATGTTGACACTAGGAATAACCCTTTTAGATTAGATACTTCTAGTGTTGCTCTTACCCAAAAAATAAGTTTAAGAAATATGATTCAATAACTGTCTTACCTTACATACAGGCATGTAAGGGGACAGTTATTGATAATTATCCAAGAGAGACTGCGCCTTCGCTTATCTCTTTTTTCTTTGCCGCTCCTGTGGAGCGAATGGAACCAGTGGGGTTTAGAATGGTAAGTGGTCATAGTTATCGTGCCCTTTGAATACTCCAGCGATCTCCTCTGAACGCATAACAGACGTTAGTTTACTGTAGTACCGCTGAATCATTTCTACGCTTGTTCCACAGTGAGTCGCTAGTAAGTAGACGTCAACACCACTTTTTAACTGATTTGTAATGTAAGTATGTCTCAAGCTATAGAGTGTATAGCCTAGATGCTCCTTGTCGATTTCTGTGAACTTACATAGTTGGTCAAAAGTTTTTTCATACTGAGGCTTTATGGTTTGGTTGGTAGGTAAGCGAAAGATATAATTTTCTTTGTGTGGGAATGATGAGAGAAGCACTTCCTCTAGAGTGTTTTTGTAGGTAAATCCGTAAAACATGCAAAGTACGGTTTGAATTAACTCAATTGTTCGAAGACCTATTGGTATCGTGCGGCTTGACGTTTTTTTCTTGCTATGAATCTTTCCTGAGTCGATTTTTATTGTGTAGATGTGTTGTGTAGTGTCAAAACCAATATCTTTGAATTTAATGTTCAAAGCCTCTTCACCCGCTCTAATTCCTGTGTTTAACAGAAAAGACATATAGTGTTTGAACATTTTTCTACTTTGTTTAGTAATGTCCTTTCTAGAAGAATCGATAAAGAGCTGACACATGCCTTGTAATTTGTCCAAATCTTTGTCAGAAAAGCTAGAGCGCGCTTCATCTTCGGTTACTTCTACCGACGGCATTGAAGGTATTTCGTATTCTTTGATTAGCTTGTTGTCTACAGCAATGTCGAATAAATGCTTTAAAGCTGTTTTCCTAATCCGTAACTGCGTCATTGATTTGGCAGAATCAGAAAAATATTTTCTAATTGCAGCACGGTCTAAATCTCTAATGCTTAGGTGCCCGAAGGTCGGTATGATTTCTTTGTCTAGTACCCTTATGTAGTCTTGATTGATTTTTTTTGGTTTGTTCTTGAGTACTTCAATCAACTGAGTTGCTAGATATGTAATATTCGATTTTTTCGACTTTATGAATATCGCAGGGTTAAGGTTATCTTTTTGTGCAAAGAAATATGACCAAGCTTTTTGAGTAGCGTCATCCCGATCGGGCGTTTTTAAGCTTTGCACAAATTCTGACGAGGTTCCTCCTTCAGAAACTCGCATTCGAATATACCAATTTTTGCTACGTTTCTGCTTATAGATGGCAAGCCCTGAACGGAGTCTTTGATATTCATAAGACATAGTGTTTTATACTTTCTTTTATACTAATTAATATGTGAATTTAACTTACTGTAAAAAAAGAAGAAAGTATAGGTATGATAAATTCAAAATCCGTTGCCTTCGGGCGTGGCGGTTCAAGTCCGCCTAC
>NZ_JBNGCJ010000726.1:0-2129 GCF_049974785.1 Vibrio genomosp. F10 str. 9ZD137 | reverse complement strand
CAGCCAGCAAAAGTGGTCACTGCTGAAACGCTGAACCTGTATCGCCGGGTGAAGTGGCTATTTAAACAAAGCCGACAGAGTCTTGGTAATCGGGAAATGACAAAGAAGCTGCGTGAAGAAGGCTTTAGCGTAGGTCGGTACAAGGTTCGCACTGTGATGAATAGGCTTAGCCTAAAAGTGACTCAGCGAGTAGCTTACAAAGTCACGACGAAGCGCAAACACAGTGATGCAGTAGCCGATAATTTGTTGAATCAGAACTTTAATCCAGTGGCTCCTAATCAGGTTTGGGCGGGTGACGTTACTTATCTGAAAACAGGTGAAGGCTGGATGTATTTAGCTATCGTCATGGATTTGTACTCGCGACGAGTTGTTGGCTGGCATATTGATAAGCGAATGACAACCGACTTGGTTAGCAAGGCATTGGTAAAGGCATATAACCTGAGGCAACCAGGAAAGGGGCTTGTGTTCCACAGCGACAGAGGCTCCCAGTATACGAGCAGACAATATCGCAAACAGCTATGGGGTTATGGCATGCGTGCGAGCATGGGAGATGTAGGAGCTTGCTGGGATAATGCCGTGGTCGAGCGGTTCTTCGGAAGCTTAAAGCACGACTGGTTATTTAAAGTACATCAGCCAACCAGAGAGTATATGAAGGAAGATGTCGCAGCCTACATGAGGTATTACAACCTCGAAAGGCTGCATTCGGCGAACAATGACATGTCGCCGGTTAATTATGAAAAGTCTCTACAGAAAGTGTCCGGTTGGAGTTGACCAGAACAGCCACTACAAACCTATATTCCAAATCAACTATGAATAATCACTCATGTTGCGTTCAGTGTTAAATTCACGGTTGGCGGAAGGTCATGGATATAGATTGCCAGTTCAATCTGTTCCAAATAGCCAGAGTACTGATTGAGAGACATGTGAAGCTCCGAAATGCGGCTAATCCATTTGACACGCAATACCGAGAATACTTGGCTAGGAGAAAGTCAAAAAGGTAAGCTCGTAACTTTTGGAGCGAGCCTTCTCTCACGGCTTTATAAGTTACCGAGTATCAAACGATGCCTTCATGGAGGCTGAGCCTAGTGCAGTGAAAGTTGCACGCTGCGTTCTTAGAGGAGCAGCACTTGGTAACAGGTGCCGTCTACTCGACAAAGTCTTCACAGTTTACGAGTCAAACCTCTGTGATAACCAAGGGATGATGGTATTTTAAGATAAGCGCTTTTAAGCAACTAAAGCTATTGACGACAGCAAATAAATTAGGAATACACGTTATTCTAAATTTATGAATATTTCTTGGTATAAGTAGTGGAATTCTCACTACTTTATTATTCATGCAATGATTTATAAATGCTTACACTACAAATACGCTTTAATCGCTTCAACCATCTTACTTATGATCGGCTGTGAAGATAGCTCGAGTATTTCTACGAACCCTTCTTCTGCGCCAAACTTTTTGGTTACAGAGTCAACTCAGCTATCATTCCAACTGTCACAAACAAGTTACTCAAATAGTAGTTGTAGTGAGCAAGTATGTATTTCTGATCAGGTCCCACAAGACGGAGAGTTTCCCGATGTTGCACACCCAATTGTTGAGGAGGGTGAATGGCAGGCAACTCACCACTTAGCTGTAAGTAAGCGTTATCACCTTATTGGTGGCGGTTATATGGAATATTTAGATGATCCAAATTACTGTGAATCGGCAGGTTTTTCCTCTCCATGTTTAGCGGGGATTTCAGAGGTCTTCTTATATGATACGGCAAGTAAAAAATCTTTTCAGATGTCTGGATATGCTGTTGCTCCGGGCCAGACCGTAGCTGAAGTCGTAGATGAAACCTTCTATCGTTGGCATTGGATAGAGCCTAATAGCCGCTTTAATCAAACGGATGACCTTTATCTTTGGGGGCAAATTAATCTGTACTATGACGGTCCAGATTATTCTGATGTGAGTGCTTGTGGTATTAGTAACATATATAACCTTTGGAAGTTCAATAGCCAAACAGTAGAGTTTGTTCCTGCTCATTATCCAATGTGTTCACGTTTTGGAACAGCGAATCCACTACACATTGAGTTTGACGATGGTATCGAGCCAAGTATTGTGATGGAGCCATTGTCCTATCATCACAATG
>NZ_JBNGCJ010000725.1:0-1645 GCF_049974785.1 Vibrio genomosp. F10 str. 9ZD137 | reverse complement strand
ACCGCTCTTCCGATCTGCGGCTTTCGTCGTTGCCTTGGTGTTGTATTGTATTGATAAATTGCCTCTTTTCGTCGATCCTGGCGTTGCTATGAATCGGATCATTGTGATTACAATGCCAGCATCAATGGGAGCGATTATCGTCGACAGCTTTGACAAAGAATAATCGTTAGTAAGTCGATGAAGTCCATTTTAATAATACGTGCACATCCGTTGGCCATTGACTTCCACAATGTTAAACGATGTTTCGTATATATCCGCGAGCACATCCGCCTGAATCACCTCTTCTATTAGGCCAATGGCGACGACTTTACCTTTCTTCAACGCTATGATGATGTCGGAATAGCAGTCGGCAAAGCTAATGTCGTGAATAACGACGACCACCGCTTTATTCATCTTTCGAGCAAGCTTTTGAACATTAAGTACTAACTTTATTGCACGCTAACTGTATTACGCACTGATGGTTAAGTTGTTTACCCATGTGCGTCGTAAGTATCGTTGGAAACACAGACCAAACTTCACTACTTCTTCCACCAGCATCAATGCAAACACAGAGGCAAACGGCAGGTCAAACACAAAAGCCCCGATCGTGGTTAACGGAATACCGATCATCCACATCGAAATAAAGTCCATTCTTAAGCAAAACTTGTTTTCACCACCCGCACGTAATATACCGTTGATGATCACCATGTTTAGCATTCTCAGCCAGATGATCATCGCAAATAAACCCAGTGCCGGAGAAGCCAGTGCGTATAACGATGGATCATCTAGGTTCAACCACAATATGACCTGTTCTTTTCCTAAAGTGATGGCCAAACTCACCGCCAAACCGACACTCAAAACAAACTTGATAAAAAACTGAGTCATAGCTACGGCTTGTTGAAAATCATCACGCCCAAGGCTCTGACCTAAAAGTACCGAGCAGGCTGTAGAAATTCCAAAAAACGCCGAGTAACAAAGCAGTTCAAAAGGCCCTAACATGCTGAACACAGCTAATTCTGTGGTGCCCATGTGCCCAAATATCATTTGGTAGCTTAGCGTCCCCATTGCCCACAATACGGCATTGTACATAGTAGGAACCGCTAACGACTTAAATGAGTTCATCAGTCGAGCGCCACACTCCAGTGTCTCTGCGGTTAATAACCAATGGCGGCGACGATATAAGATGAAAACAAACATCGCCACTTGCAATGCTCTGGATATGCTGGTCGCCAACGCAGCGCCTGCTGCTCCCAACGCTGGTATGCCAAAGCCGCCGTTAATTAATAAATAATTCAATGCAATATTAATCGCAATCGTGATCGCCGCCAGAATCAATGGTAGCATCGCATTGCCACTAGAACGTAAGCTTGATTCGATTACGATAATGATGTGAGTGAGCAGTAACACGGGCAATGCATACCATAAATATTCAGAGCCCAATTCGATCACACTCACATCCGTCGTTTGCAACAGCATAATTGAGCTTGAAAACAGAGTAATGATCACCGTCGCAGGCACAATCAGCTTTGCACCATATTTGAGCGCCATCATGGTCACGGTTTTAGCCGAAGAACGGTCACTTCTTCCCCAATATTGCGCCACTAATATTCCATTCGCCGAGCCAACGCCCGCTGCGATCATAATCGCGACAAACAGCCATTTTGAG
>NZ_JBNGCJ010000724.1:0-4714 GCF_049974785.1 Vibrio genomosp. F10 str. 9ZD137 | reverse complement strand
CCGATATGATGTTGGCAGGTGCAGTATCTGGCGCTGATCCATTCTTCATCAATATGGGCTTCTCAATTTTTCACGCTTACCCTGATCACGGTGTATCCGCTCCTTTCGATAGCAACAGTAAAGGCTTGTTTGCTGGCGAAGGTGCAGGCGTTCTAGTGCTAAAACGTCTCGCCGATGCAGAACGTGATGGCGATAATATTTATGCTGTTGTTAGTGGTATTGGTTTATCAAACGATGGTCGCGGCCAGTTTGTATTGAGCCCAAACAGCAAAGGTCAGGTACAAGCATTTGAGCGAGCATACGAGGCCGCTGAGCTATCTCCTGAAAGCATAGAAGTGATTGAGTGCCATGCAACGGGAACCCCACTTGGAGATAAGGTTGAGCTAACCTCAATGGAACGCTTCTTTTCTGATAAGTTGAAGGGTTCAAACGCACCATTGATCGGTTCGGCAAAATCTAACTTAGGCCACCTACTCACAGCGGCGGGTATGCCGGGCATTATGAAGATGATATTTGCTATGAAAGAGGGCGTGTTACCTCCAAGTATCAACCTTGATAGGCCACTATCATCACCTGATGGTCTGTTTGGCGAGCATACGTTACCTAGACAGGTACAATCTTGGCCTGATAAAGCTGGAAATACAGAACGTTGTGCAGGTGTCTCTGTGTTTGGCTTTGGTGGCTGTAATGCTCACCTGCTGTTGGAAGCGTATTCTGAAACAAGTAGGCCAACGTCTCAGGCTTCGGAATCCTTGAGTTCACTCGCCCAACCAAAAGCCCTTAAGATCACTGGCCTGGCCTCGCATTTCGGTTCGCTGCAAAGCGTTAATGAGTTCGACCATGCGATAAAAACGAATGACAACGCGTTTATTAAGCTTCCAAACAAACGTTGGAAAGGGTTAGATCAGCATCCAGAGCTGTTGAGCCAACTTGGACTTCATGGTGTGCCAAGTGGTGCGTATATTGATCAGTTTGACCTTGATTTCTTACGCTTTAAAGTACCGCCAAATGAAGATGACCGATTGATCTCTCAGCAGCTTTTATTGATGAAAGTTGCTGACGAAGCCATTCGAGATGCCAAGTTAGAAGCTGGACAAAAAGTTGCAGTATTAGTGGCGATGGAAACAGAACTTGAAATGCATCAGTTCCGTGGCCGTGTGAATTTGCATAGCCAGCTTGCTGATAGTCTTGAAAACATGGGCATTGATTTAACGGAAGCTGAATACAAAGCACTAGAAACCATTGCGATGGACAGTGTGATGGATGCGGCCAAGCTAAATCAATACACCAGTTTCATTGGCAATATCATGGCATCGAGAATCTCGTCTCTTTGGGATTTCAATGGCCCCGCCTTTACCATTTCTGCGGCCGAGCAATCTGTTGCTCGATGTATCGACGTAGCAGAAAACTTAATGTCACAAGAGTCTATCGATGCCGTGGTTATCGCCGCGGTTGATCTCAGTGGCAGCGCTGAGCATGTTCTACTGAAAAACAGGGTTACGCCTGTCGCGCTTAACCCGAATGGTTCTATAGAGAAGGGTTGGAAAGTAGGCGAAGGAGCAGGGGCAATTGTCCTTGTTGATAAAGCTAGGATTGATCAGGAGAATGCCGAATCGGCTCAGTGTCAGGCGTATGGTGAAATCAGTGCGTTAGCCTTTGGGCCAAGCAGCCAAGAAAACAGTGTCACTGATCAGTTGCTGACACGCACAGGCATTAGTTCAAATGAAATCTCACTGCTAGAACTCAACGAGGCTGCGGAAAATCAAACGCCTTCACAACTGCCAATCTTGTTAAAAACCGCTTCGCGAATTCAAGCAAGCGAGCGAGTAGGTCACTGTTCTTCTGCTTCCGGTATGGCAAGCCTTATTCACGGCTTACTGACCTTGAATAGTCACGCTAGCCTGTTAAAAAGGGCAGTCGTGGCTAACATCAGTGAAGGGCAGTGTTCTCAATTACTATTGACTCAGTCAAACGTTGAATCGCAAGCTTTGAATGGCCGCTTAAACAATGAGTTACCAAGTGCCAGTCAACGTCAATTAATCAAATCCGTGACGCTGGGTGGACGAGATATTTATCAACACATAACAGAAACACCGTTAGCCGAACTCAACCAGATCCAACAAAAGTCAGCGGGTAAGTTAGCAAAGAGACAGGCTAGAGTCGTGACCTTGGCGGAATCGAATATTCTGACTTTACAACACGCTCAAATCCCATTGGTTGAGACACGACATCACACATCGGAACAACCGTTACATTCTTCTGCAACTTTGGCGACGACTTCGCCGAATTCGATAACAGGTAATCACAGCAATATGACTACAGTCCTATCCGCTAATGAGAACGCACCACAGCTTTCAGCGTTCAATCAAAATCAACAATTGACGCAAGAAGTGCATAAAGCTTTTCTACAAACACGCGCACAAGGTATGCAAATTGCTGATGTACTCCTAAAGGCACAGTTAAATGCGGTTACGACTGGCATTGATAACGCTCAGTTAAGCGGCAGCGTTCAAACATTGGACGTTCAAAATGGTGTGGCGAGCGCGCCAGTGACACAACCAGTGAATGCTCTCGCAAGCTTGGAAGAAGCAGCGCCTGTGAGGCCAGCCCTTAAGCCGTGTATTTGGGATTACGATGACTTAGTTGAATACGCTGAAGGTAACATTGCCAATGTATTCGGCCCTGATTACGCTATCATCGATAGTTATTCACGTCGTGTTAGGCTGCCAACAACGGATTACCTATTGGTATCTCGCGTGACAAAGCTTAATGCGACAGTGAATGAATACAAGCCAAGCACAATGACAACGGAATACGACATTCCAGTTGACGCGCCTTACCTGGTTGATGGTCAAATTCCTTGGGCAGTTGCCGTTGAGTCTGGTCAGTGTGATCTTATGTTGATCAGCTATTTAGGTATCGATTTCGAAAACAAAGGCGAGCGCGTTTATCGTCTGCTTGATTGTACTTTAACGTTCCTTGGCGACCTTCCTCGTGGTGGCGATACGCTACGTTACGATATCTCAATCAATAGCTTCGCTCGCAATGGCGATACGCTTCTGTTCTTCTTCTCTTATGAGTGTTTCGTGGGCGATAAAATGATCCTGAAAATGGATAACGGTTGTGCAGGTTTCTTTACCGATGAAGAGCTTGCTGACGGTAAAGGCGTGATCCATACCGAAGATGAAATCAAAGCGCGTAAACTCGCTACCAAGATGCGTTTTGATCCAATCCTACATTGCCCGAAAACGCAATTTGATAACCAATCTCTGCGTCATTTATTGACGGCAAATATTGCAGAGTGTTTTGGTCCAACACACCAATCTGATCGCCATCAGCCTTCTCTATGTTTTAGCTCAGAAAAGTTTATGATGATCGAGAAAGTGAGCCGTGTTGAACCACAAGGCGGTACATGGGGACTGGGTCTTATTGAAGGTCATAAGCAATTAGAGCCTGAGCATTGGTATTTCCCTTGCCACTTTAAAGATGACTCAGTTATGGCTGGTTCATTGATGGCGGAGGGTTGTGGGCAACTGCTTCAGTTTTACATGATGCATTTAGGTATGCATACGCTCGTACAAAATGGCCGTTTCCAACCACTAGAAAATGCACCTCAGCAAGTACGTTGTCGTGGTCAGGTCCTTCCTCAAACGGCAGAGTTAACTTACCGAATGGAAGTGACCGAGATTGGCCTGAGCCCTCGACCGTACGCGAAAGCAAACATCGACATCTTGCTTAACGGTAAAGTGATCGTTGATTTCCAAAACCTAGGTGTGATGATCCGTGAAGACGAAGAATGTACACGTTACATTGGTTCTGGCGATTATGTTGTTACGGATGAGACAACAATTCCATACTTAGAAACCTTATCTTCTCATCATGCTTCTGAAAATAAGCCTAGTCAGCAAGCGTCGGTGAATGCACCGTTAATGGCGCAAATTCCTGATCTAGAAACCGCAACGAATAAAGGCGTAATCCCTCTGCAGCACGTTGAAGCTCCGGTAACTCCAGATTATCCAAATCGTAGTCCAGATACCGTGCCGTTTACTCCGTATCACATGTTTGAGTTTGCAACGGGTGATATAGAAAAATGTTTCGGTCCTGATTTCTCAATCTACCGTGGCATGATCCCACCGCGTACCCCTTGCGGCGATCTACAACTAACCACGCGTGTTGTTGATATAAAAGGTAAGCGTGGTGAATTCAAGAAACCGTCATCTTGTATTGCTGAATATGAAGTACCAGAAAACGCATGGTATTTTGATGAAAACAGCCATGAATCGTTAATGCCTTACTCAGTGTTAATGGAAATCTCTCTTCAGCCTAATGGTTTCATCTCGGGTTACATGGGTACTACACTGGGCTTCCCGGGTGAAGAACTGTTTTTCCGTAACCTAGATGGTAGCGGTAAGATGCTGCGCAACGTGGATTTACGTGGAAAAACCATCACCAATGACTCGCGTCTACTTTCGACGGTAATGATGGGTACGAACATTGTTCAGAGCTTCAGCTTCGAGCTAAGTACTGATGGCGTTCCTTTCTATGAAGGCACGGCAGTATTTGGTTACTTCAAAGGCGCAGCCCTGAAAGACCAATTGGGGTTAGACAACGGTAAAGTGACTCAGCCTTGGCATGTAGACAACAACCGTACACCTGACGTGTCAATTGACCTGCTAGATAAAACGAGCCGTTACTTCAACGCGCCAGTTTCAGC
>NZ_JBNGCJ010000723.1:0-5684 GCF_049974785.1 Vibrio genomosp. F10 str. 9ZD137 | reverse complement strand
ATATCAGAGTGGAGGTTATCCCCAACCATCAGCACTTTCGATTTACATGGGTTACCCATTTTTTCCATCGCATGTGCAAAAATGTCGCCATCCGGTTTCGCCACACCCACTTCTTCAGAAATCACCACATGCTCGAAATAGTCGGTCATTGCTGTTCTTTCTAAGCGAATAGCTTGAAGCTCAGTGAATCCATTGGTAATAATGCCCAGTTTTGCTTTTCCGGCTAGCCCTTCCATAAGTTCTTTTGCGCCAGGTAGCAATGTACATATGTCTGCCATGGCTTCTAAAAAGGCAGAATTGAGCTCTGCCGTTGTCGTATTCAGTTTATTTGCCCACCCATCGAACCGTACATGCTTCAACTCGTATGCGGTAATGTCACCATTTTGATAATCAACCCAAAGCGGCTTGTTCACTTGCTGATAAGCATCAAAATCATTCTGAGTGAAATCCACACCTTTGCGCGAAAACATCAACTGCATCCCTTTAAAAGAATCGAAGTGGAACAGGGTCTCGTCAGCGTCAAATAAAATCCAATCGTACTTCATGGTGGCTCTCTTTATTACTAGGAAAAACAGTTTCGTGGGAAAATCGACTATTGATGTATCGGCGTGAAGTGTAATCGTTTTGTGCATCTATGTAATTAGCGATGCCATGAGAAATATACTAAAAGGTAATAACAAGGGTTAAAAGGTCTTCATACTTCAGATTATTGACCGATTAATCATTAATGATGAATGGCAATTCACTAATACGTTTCCTAAACTTTTAGATTACATAACATCGCCCCCTATACATTGAAGAAAAGGATGTTTGAATTGAACCATGACCCTACAAATACGAGATCCAAAGAACTCCAAAGTGGAAAACATACCTATTTCCCTTTGGAATTCTTTGATGAACTGTCTCAAGCCAAAACCTTAGGAGACATACTCCGCAGTACTTCATTTTGGATTAAACAGATCTTTCAATCGGATCGGGTCAGTATCGCTTTACAACAAGAACCGGATTTTTTGTCTTTGTTTGCACTAAGCGGGAATGAAGCTATACCTCTTGATCATCCGATTCCGATCGCTAACACGATGGTTGGACATGTTTTTACGTGTGAAAAACTGGCCATTTGTAACGATACCAGCCGCGAGGCATGGTTAGATTGTCAATGGTTAGCGAAAGGCGGTTTGCTGTCTTGCATGGATGCCCCACTGGTTAGCAACGGTAAATGTTATGGCACTATTAATATCGGACACCATGATAAAAACCACTTTCATGAACAAGATGCCCGCGTTATTTCGAGCTTGGTGAGTTGGATTGCCTCTCAAGTGCGAGTGCAGCAGCACATACTAGAAATGGAAATTCTAGCAAACATCGATGCATTGACAGGAATCATGAATCGACGGGCTTTCTTTGAAGCTACCCAGTTAATTAATGATAAGCCAAGAGCGTTTGATAAAAACTATGCTTTGCTTATTATCGATATTGACTATTTCAAGCAGCTCAATGACCAACATGGACATTTAGGTGGGGATGAGTTCCTCATCGCAATGACAAAAAAGATCCAAGACATAAAACGTAAATGTGACGTGTTCGCTCGGTTAGGCGGAGAAGAGTTCGTCTTATTACTGAGTGAGGTGACAGAAGCTGATGCCGCCGCACTCGCAGAGAAATACCGTTTGTCCATTGAAGGGATGGTCACTTACTACAAGAAAAAACCTCTTATCTGTACGGTGAGCATTGGTATCTCTTCCCCAAAACTATCTGATCAGAACTTTCGTGATGTCCTATCACGCGCAGATGCAGCCCTCTATGACGCAAAAAATTCAGGACGTAATCGAGTGTGCTGCTGGAACGAAAAAAGCAGACATAAGTAGTTCAGCGTGACCCTTCGTCGACCTTTCTAATAATATTCAGGCATTATCTCGCTTTAATGCGCAACCACAAAACGAAGTCACTGCACGAAGTCTTCAACTATCCTTTGAATCTCTCCGCTCTTTTTCAGCTCTGATAAAGCCTGTTGGTATTGACTCTTGAAATGCGCTTTAAAAGGAAAATTCTCGCCATTTGCAGAAAATCCAAGGTAGCCATGCTCTGAACTTATCGTCGTGCCAACTTTAAGCCCTTTTCCCTGGTATTTACCAACTTTTTGAAGTTGTTTTAGCTCCCACTGAATGGACAACTCATCGTTCATGTAACAGTCAATTCTACCCGCAATAAGCTTTAACAGATTGCTAGACGTTCCTGAGACGGCATCCGATTGAATCATTTCAGCTTCAACAAGTTTTCTGTATTCAGCGCCTCCTGATGAGAAACCAATATTGCTACCGATCGTTAGCCCCAGATAGTCATTTGGCCATGTGGGTTTAGGTGAAGACAGCACTTTTTCACCACAAATAACGATCAGTGTTTCATTAAGGATAGGAAAGTCGTATTCCATGTATGGCCGCTGTATTTCGCGCTTGTAAGGTGGGTACAGAGCAAATATTTTCCCATGACTTATTTCAAGTAAACCTCGCTTCCATGGTCGACCTTGAAGGGTCACCTTATAATCGGGCATACGAGAAAAAGCTCGGCTCAGTATCTCGGTATAAATACCTTTCATTTGCCCGTCTTCAGTATACGAGTAAGGGGGGTAGGAATCGTCGCCATACACGACTACTTCTATTTGGGCATAAGCAGTTGAAGAAAATAGAAAAAACAGGGGGAAAAAAAAAGCTCCTCTCATTGTTCGCCTCAGTATCTACTAACCGCATAACATAATTAACGGACACGGAACGAGTTAAGTCAATATTAGAATACAAATACACCATGATAGTGAATAAACTCATTTGGGCCGAGAGGGTATGAGCTTAAGGTAAGAATGTAATTGGTTATTTTTGTACTCAATGGCTGAGTAGATACTATTCTCCCTTCGACCAATCACTAAAAATTGATATCGGTTGTCGCCCTTAGAAATAGAAACGCTGAGCACACCCTCAACAAGCGCCCAATGCCCTGTTGTCGGTAAGCGGTCAAACAATTTGAACTCGTTCAACGTTCCATCTGGCAAGAACTCAACCTCGGTAATGTACCCTTCTGTGCATGTTTTTATCCAAAGAGAATCCGTCACTTCGTCTTGTAGAATATCACTCTTACTCGCTAGCCAATTCTTATAATCCGCTGTGTTTAACCACTCATTGTCTACCGTTTCCATCTCAATAGCGGGAGAGCCTTTGCATTCACGATGGAATAACTGCAAATAAACCTTCTCTTTATTCATGTCACTCACTCTTCTGATTTTTCGTTAATAATCTAAGAACAACGCCAACGAAAGTAAATCGCTAGTTTACCAGGTGGAATCCTTGTTATCATTGCGCTTGTATTTTTTCATTATGCCTAGGTTTACCATGATTCCAACCTCCGCCAAATCCATTATCGTACTCGATTTCGAAACAACGGGGCTTTCTCCTAATCAAGGCGATCGAGCGATTGAAATCGGTGCCGTTAAACTTCAACACGGAAAGGTTATTGATAGCTTTCAGCAGCTCATGAACCCTGGCTTTCGTGTCAGCAGTTTTATTGAAGGGTATACAGGGATAACCAATAACATGCTGAAACAGGCACCCAGTAACCAGCAGGTCATGCATGAATTTAGTGAGTTTATTCAAAACAGTCATTTAGTCGCCCATAATGCCTCTTTTGACCAACGATTTCTCGACGCTGAATTGGAGCTCATCAATCGGTCATACAATGGTCAGTTTGTCTGTTCTTTGCTTGTCGCTAGAAGACTGATCCAAGACGCCCCAAGCCATAAATTGGGCGAACTCGTCAAGCATCGACATATCGACAATGACGGTGTTTTTCACCGAGCCCTAGCCGATGCAGAGGTCACTGCAAAACTGTGGTTGTCTATGGTGGAAGATGTTGAACAACACACTCATTCCGATGTCACTTTTGCTCTGATGAAAACCATCAGTCAGACTAAAAAAAGTGCAATTGGCACACTACTGCGCGCAACAAAACAATCGTGATATTGATGCAAACCGCTTGGCATGCATTGTACGCGTGTTAAAATGCGCCACTTTACGATGCTCCTATAGTGTTGCACATTTTGGTGTTACACATTTCGCGCTATCATACCTTTATTGACCCTTACCGAGACAATCAATGCCATTTTCTAAACTAGGATTAAGCGATCCACTACTACAAGCAATCAATGAATTAGGTTATGACAAACCGACCGAAATTCAGCAAAAGGCGATTCCGCTTGTATTGTCTGGCCAAAACCTGATTGCCGCGGCTCAAACGGGTACCGGTAAAACGGCGAGTTTTGTGTTACCCATTCTTGAGATGCTGAGTAAAGGGGAAACCCAACGTAAAAAACGCATTCGAGCGTTAATCTTAACGCCAACTCGCGAGCTTGCCATTCAAGTCAACAAGAGTGTGACCGAATATGGTAAGCACCTTAACCTAACATCAACGGCGATATTTGGTGGCGTCAGTGAAAAGCCTCAAAAACAACTGCTGATTGACGGTATCGATATTTTGGTCGCAACACCGGGCAGACTTTTAGACTTGTACGGGCAACATGCGGTTCATTTTGAAGAAGTTGAAACGTTTGTACTGGATGAAGCGGATAGAATGCTCGATATGGGTTTTATTGAAGACATCAATAAGATCATCGCGCGGTTGCCACAAAACATTCAAAACCTGCTTTTCTCTGCGACGTTATCCAACCCAGTACGCGACTTGGCTAAATCAGCCATTGATGATCCTGCTGAAATTTCTATCGCCAAACACAGTGCGTCAAAAGATACGATTGAGCAGTGGTTGGTTACAGTCGACAAAGACAAAAAATCGGCACTACTTAGCCATATGATCCAAGAGAATAATTGGGATCAGGCCCTTATCTTCATTGAAACTAAAAAAGGGGCAGCGAAGCTCGTCTCACAACTCGAGAAGCGTGGTATTGCCGCAGAGTCTTTCCACAGTGGCCGAAGCCAAGACGTTCGTTCCCAACTGCTTGCGGACTTTAAAGATGGCAGCATCAAGTTCCTAGTGGCTACGGGCGTGGCAGCACGTGGTATCGATATTGAAAACCTCACTCGGGTATTGAACTACGATCTTCCATTCCCAGCGGATGAGTACGTTCACCGAATCGGGCGTACTGGTCGTGCGGGTGCAAAAGGCGAAGCGATTTCATTTGTTTCTCGCGATAACTTCAAGAATCTATGTATGATCGAGAGTCGTTTGGGCCATTTGATCGAACGAAGAGAAATTGACGGATTCACGCCAACCAAAGATGTACCAATTTCGATTCTAAACTATGTACCAAAACATAAACGTGAGCAGAACTGATCGCTCGTTAAGCGAATCAAAAAAGGCTTTACCCTCATCAGGTAAAGCCTTTTTTATACAAACATATCGGCAGATTACACAATTTCCCAACTGTGTGTCATTTCTACGCCTTGACCTAACATTAAGCAAACCGAGCAATATTTTTCTAACGAATCGGCCGCGACTTTCGCAACAATGTCGGCATCAAGTGAGGTACCAGACACAACAAAATGAATGTTAACTTGGGTAAAAATACGCGGTGCGACTTCTCGACGCTCAGTCGTCAATTTAGCCACACATTCACTCACCTGCTGACCCGCTTCTTTTAAGCCATCTACCACATCCACAGAGCTACAACCGAGATCGGAAGAGCGGTT
>NZ_JBNGCJ010000722.1:0-1054 GCF_049974785.1 Vibrio genomosp. F10 str. 9ZD137 | reverse complement strand
AGGGTGAACCGTTATTTACTACGACTGGTATAAAATGCTGCTAAAAAAAGCGAGCCACATAGGCTCGCTGTTCCAGTTTTATTCATGGTGATTGCTAGAACGCTAGAACGCTAGAACGCTAGAGTGTTTGAGTTAACTCGAAGTAACGTCCGCGCTGCTCTAATAACGTTTGATGACTGCCCACTTCGACGATTTCTCCCTGTTCAACTAAACAAACTCTATCCATCTTATGTAAATTAACCAGCCTATGGGTAACAAACAGCACCGTCTTATAAACAAAGTGCGATTCAAGTAAATCCATTATTTGTTGTTCTGTTTGCTTATCTAGTCCTTCGGTTGGTTCATCCAGTAGTAGAATGGGTGCATTATGTAAAATAGCACGAGCGATACCGATTCGACGTTTCTCACCACCAGAAAGTTGTCGCCCACCGTCACCGAGCCAAGCATCCAGCCCTAAGTCTTCCAATAGCTTATCTAACTGTACTTGGTTTAGTACGTTCGACAGAGTGTCATCATGGGCGGATGGATTGGCCATGAGAAGATTGTCTCGAAGTGTGCCATTCAGGATATCGACTCGCTGACTGACTACCGAAACAGAAGATCGTAATTGGCTTTCGTTCCATTGAGTGAGGGGGAGCCCAGCGATAGAAATACGGCCTTGCTTAGGATCCCAGTAGCGATTTAGCAGCTGTAGCAAGGTAGATTTACCGGAGCCTGTTTGGCCGACAATTGCGATTCGCTCATTACTTGCGATATCGAGATTGATGTTATTCAACACCAATTGCTCACTACCTGGGTATTGAAAGCTGATCGATTGAAACTGAATAGAGTAGGCATCGGAGAGTACCTGTTTTTCTGAGGAAAAGACAACGTCAGGCTCAGAGAGTGTCACTTCATTAAGACGTCTTGCCGAGGTGAGTGTTTGACCTAAGTGCTGAAACGCTCCCGCTATAGGCATAAGTAGCTCAAAGCTTGCCATTGTGGCAAACGCGACCAATGCAATGAATGGGTCGGGTGGATTGCCTCCTACACCATCCGCCGATAGCCAGACGAC
>NZ_JBNGCJ010000721.1:0-5986 GCF_049974785.1 Vibrio genomosp. F10 str. 9ZD137 | reverse complement strand
AGTGAGAGATCAAGCAATGGGTCTGCCCCGAGTTCTTCCAGCAGTGTTTGGTGCGGAGATTCTTTCGATTTGTGTGCAAAAATCATATAGGCACGGCAGTCAGGCTCAATTAAGGTAGCAACGTAAGCGGCCACGGTCACGATAAAGCCATCAACAATCACGGGAACGTTCTGTTTATAGGCGCCAATAAATGCACCCACCATTTGAACGATTT
The DNA here is from genome assembly GCF_049974785.1 of Vibrio genomosp. F10 str. 9ZD137. NCBI lineage: Bacteria > Pseudomonadati > Pseudomonadota > Gammaproteobacteria > Vibrionales > Vibrionaceae > Vibrio > Vibrio genomosp. F10. The sequence continues at coordinate 5,772 of NZ_JBNGCJ010000721.1, read as the reverse complement.
CAAACCCTCCCACCTGTGAAAGCACATCGATTGGATCATTGGATAAGCATCGTTTGACACCTTGTGAAACAAGCTGATGTTTTTTATGCAGTTGTTCAGGGGTAATCCCTGTGCCTAGCCCTACGCATTCGCTCACTTCACGCTGACTCAATGCAGCCATGATGGCCGAAGCACTACTGGTGTTACCAATACCCATTTCACCAAATATCACCACATTAGTGCCTTGTTGGATAAGGTCGGTCACGATGGTCTGACCGAGTTCAATGCCTTCCTTCACCGTTTTTTCACTCATAGCCGCTTCCAGAGCAAAATTTTCTGTTCGGGCCCCAAGCCGCTGATTAATGAAATCCTTATGATCGAAGTCAACCGGATTCATTATGCCTGTATCGACCACTTTCATCGCGACATTGTTCACTCGGCAAAAACAATTGATTGCCGCGCCTCCTGACAAGAAATTGAGAACCATCTGCTGGGTAACGGCACTAGGCGCAATACTGACACCTTCATCGGCAATCCCGTGGTCTCCAGCAAACACGATTACCGTCGGCATAGTAATGCTTATTTTATCTGTAACCTGCTGTTTGCCTTGGCTTTGAATGGTTGCCAACTGAAACGCCAGTTGTTCAAGCTGCCCTAAGGCACCAAGCGGTTTGGTTTTAGTGTCAATGCGTTGTTGAATGGCTTCAGAAAAGGTGTGTTGCAACATGATGGGTAAGCTCTCATCGTTTGGGCATGGCGCTATCTAACTTATTAAATTAGCGACTATGTCTGGTAAGTCCTTTTAAATTTATCGGTTCAGTTTAACTCGAAATCAACATGTTAACTATTAAACAAGTGCAATCGAAATGGGAAATGTTGATTCAACACAAACCTGATCACCCAAACCGCCTGTAGAATCGACCTATAAACTCATGACCCTATCGTAAAAGAGATGAGGGTTTTAGGTTTGTCGCAGACTCTCTATATAGTCACACTTAACAGCATTTATCACTTGTTTTTTTACATTAGGTCACAGAAGGTGCTTTACTGTTTCTATATATTTTGATTAATCCATTTTCTAGTGGCATTTCAATTCAAATTGCTTATGCGACAAGGCAACACATTTAGGACGATTTGAATGAGTATTCCGGGTGATAACACAGCAGTGATTCTAGCGGGTTCTTCTGGGCTTGTTGGCACTGAAGTGTTGAAACAAGTACTAGAAGACGACTCTATCTCACACGTTTATGCATTAGCACGTAAAGAGCTTCCTTTCTTTCATTCAAAGCTTGAGCAAATTCTTGATAATGAATTGCGTGTTTTAGAATGGAACAAAGAAAACCCAAAACCGAACATTGGCATCATCAGCTTAGGCACAACGCTTGAACAAGCCGGTTCCAAAGAAAAGCTAGAAGAAGTCGATTATCAGCTGGTGTGTGATGTTGCTCAATCAATGAAAGTACTCGGAGTAAAGAAGCTGGCGGTGGTTTCAAGTATTGGTGCCTCCCCTTATTCGTTTTCACACTACTTAAAGTGTAAAGGAAGAATGGAACAAACGATTAGCAGCATAGGCTTTGAAAAGCTTGTTTTTGCCCAGCCTGGTCCATTGGTTGGTTTACGAGATGAACCTAGAAGAAATGAAGCGGTGGTCGAGTACATCCTCAAAATGCTTACGCCACTTATGATCGGGCCTTTGACAAAATACGTTCCAATTAAGGCCAGCCATGTTGCTACAGCAATGCTGTGTGACATTTTTGATGACAGCACTGAATCTGAGAGGACAATAGATAGTGCTGAAATGGAACGATTACATGCACAATGCCGTTAATTGGCACAACTTTACGATATCTATAATTCTATGCGTTTAAGAATCTAGCGATAAAAATAACTGATTAAAAAAAGAATTATGGCATTTTATTTAACATCTAAGCAGTCCGTTAACGTGTCGTAATACATCCTATCCATACCCTCCAATAACTAAGATGTTATGTATCTTCCCTCGCCTTCATCTAAAACACACCTCTCTCTTTGAAATAGAAATCATCACTAAAATAAATTTTAAAATAAATGTGATCGCTTTATTTCTTTTAATCGTAACTATCTCTGAAACACAAACTCTGCGATTAAAAAAGGAATAATAATATGTCTATCAAAATAACTGCTGCTTTAACTATGTTACTGGCTACTTTGTCTTTTTCTACTACCGCGGTGGCACATAACCACGGCATGAAGGAAGATATCGTTGATGTTGCTGCCGGAAACGGATCGTTTAACACCCTTGTTGCTGCGGTAAAAGCTGCCGGTCTTGTTGACACATTGAAAGGTGATGGACCATTTACTGTTTTGGCTCCAACTGATGAGGCCTTCGCTAAACTGCCAGAAGGTACGGTTGCTATGCTACTAGAACCAGAAAACAAAGATAAGCTTGTGGCGGTTCTAACCTACCACGTTATCGCAGGTAAAGTAATGGCTGCTGACGTTGTTAAACTTGATAGTGCGACAACCGTACAAGGCCAAACGGTTATGATCAAAGAAAGCTACGGCAAAGTAATGATTAATAACGCAAATGTGGTCGCGACTGATGTAAAAGCAAGCAACGGCGTTATTCACGTTATTGACACGGTTTTATTGCCAAAATAAATTCACACCTTTTAATCAGAACAAACAGGGCGGTTAATACGCCCTGTTTTCAATCGTTTTGAGTCGTTAAATATAAAGCCGACACCCTGTATAGAATAGGTTATATGAAGGGCTATTATTTCCCTTAAATTATTTTAATTTTATTATGTCCGTTTTAAACATTCAGGTTTATGATTAAAAAAACAATGATAAAACGACCGTTAAACTTCTATTAAAATAAAAAAGAGCCTAAATCTCTTTAGGCTCTTCATATTATATAGGATAAAATAAACTTAGGTGAATACACTAAGATTATTAATCGCGTAAGAACTGATTAGCTGTAAAAAGCTTCAACAGTGCCTTTTAATGTGATGAGAATTGGCTGGCCGCGACGATCAAGCGCTTTAGGAGAGGGGATCTTTACCCAACCTTCACTGATGCAATATTCCTCGACATCGAAACGCTCTTTGCCGTTAAGACGAATACCAATTTTATGTTCAAAACAGGCTGCCACATGGTGAGGGCTGCGAGGGTTACCCGCAAGGCGGTCTGGTAGAGCAGGTTGCGATGTAGTGTCGTTCATATTCGAAATCTGTAGTAACTATAAAGTGCGCCATTGTAGTCAATATAAGACCAACGCTCAAGAGTTACAGCAACCGACGACACTCTTCGCTTACAAATCGTCATTAATAATCACTCTCTACTAACCTTAGAAAGTAGAAAGATATTGGGCCTAAATGTTAAGGGGCTAGATACTGGATGCTAGGAGACTAGGCCCTCAGTGCCTTGGCTTTCCGACCAAACAGCAAACTCATTGCCACTGGGTTCGGTAAAGTGGAAGCGACAACCACCAGGAAATTCAAATATGTCTTGAATGATTTTACCGCCATTCTCAGTCACTTTGTGAAGCGTTTCCTGTATATTCTCGCTATAAAACACAATTAGTGCACCACCCTTTTTCGTTTCATTGCAAGCGTCAGATCGAAAAAAGCCACCATCTAAACCTTGATTATTAAACGCGATATAATCGGGACCAAAATCGACGAATTCCCAACGAAATGTGGATGAAAAGAATGATTTTGTTGCATTCAAATCATGAGCGGGCAATTCAATATAGTTGAGCTTTTCGTGTTGTTGCATCCTATCCATCCTAAACCGTTCCTAATGACGTTTTCTAATCTGCGACCCTATATTAGTCGTGACTTTCGCCACCAACTTTTGATTTGAATTGATTTCCATGTGATTGATAAACTTCCGAGTACCCTTCCCATCCATCATTATCACGAGTACGGGATACGAGCCCATCTCCGTAAAGCACGATCATAGAGAATGAGATATGAATGACCAAAAGTGCTCCTAATGCATAATCCGATTCGTGAAGAAAGAAAAAACCGAGTACAAAAACGAGACTGGAAATAATCACCATCAATGTATTTTTTGTTGTGGTTTGCATACTAACCATCCGTGATGTAAGAATTTGTAACTATTCTAACGTTTGTTGAGCGTACATTCTTCGAGTCAGTTAACAGATACATGGGCAAACGTACTTTCCGAGATTCATAACAGACTCAGACTTCTATCCCTAACTCTGTTCGTTTTCTTTTGCTCAAACCCATAGATACAATGCGATAAGATTCAGAAAGGTAATACTTTAGATCATCATCTAGCTTACCTGACGTCTCTGTTTGCTGAATCCATTTCATGCCACGATTCGCAAAATAAGGAGCAGGAATATACCCTTCGCTATCACTCAGAAAATCATAGTTTTGTTCCGAGGTTTTAAACGTAAATGCTGGGCTGTTATTTTTGCTCCACCCACCAATCGCAAACACTTTCCCTCCAACTTTCCAAACATTCGAGTCACCCCATTGCACCACGTGAGTCGTCGCAGGGAATGACGCGCAGAACCGATTAAATTGTTGATAATCCACTAATCCTATCCTCCAAGTAATTATGTGGCCTAAATGAAATCGATTGACGCGATTAACCTTATTGATACGATTTACGCGTTTAGTCGACTTAGAATTAAACTCAGCATTAGATCCACTATCGGCCAAATCGGGCGTTGTACATTGAGTACGATACAGCCAGAATCATACAAGTCGCCGCTGGTATCAATAAGGCGTAAAAGTATAACGCACCAAAAGATATGGCCCCTAAAGTGCCACCTAAAATGAAGCCGCTAATGATCAGTAAAAACAGTAATGCTTTTCTATTATCAAACGGTTCACCCCTTAATTTTGCTCCTATCATAATACCTAGGTCAGTAAAAATTCCCGTTACGTGTGTGGTTCTAATCACAGCGCCGCTAAACGTCGTGACAAGAGCATTTTGTAATCCACACGCAGCAGAAGCAAAATAATGGCCAGGCAACGCATTCTTGGTTAAAAAGTAAATGGAGAATAGAAGGAAAATGGCCTCTAAAAAAAGTAACCGACTGTAGTTACGCCCCAATTGAAGTGCTCCGCTACGCAAGTAAAAACCAGATATAGCCGCACCAGCAATAAAACTCATGAGAACCAACAACAAATGGGAAATGGTATTAAACGATGAAGTAACCATCCCTGTGCCTATCATCGTCGCAGTACCCGACAGATGTGACACAGATTGATGGTTAAAACCTAGTAAACCAATTGAATTGATAAAACCCGCGATAAGCGCTAGAACAAACGCGCCGTATTCGATCCAACGAGGTAATTTTGAAATCACAAGTATCCTTTAGGCTGCAACCGCCATATTAACGAGGAGGAAAGCATTATATCGAGAATCGATACATGCTCAAAATACAGCACTAAATGAAGAGGAACAATATAACTCTCGTCTTTGTGGTGACAATCCAGATATCTCGATTTACAAACCACCAGCTAGGTCAAGATAATTTCCGGTTGAAAATGACGATTTTTCTGATGCTAGCCAATAGATCGCTTCCGCGACTTCTTCCGGTTGTCCGCCTCTTTGAAGAGGAATAACGCTTTTTAGCCTTTCTATTCGCTCTGGTTCTCCACCGTCAGCATGCATATCTGTATGAATGAGCCCCGGACGCACACAATTAACCCGGATACCTTCCGCCGCGACCTCGAGTGATAAACCTTTGGTTAACGTATCGATTGCGCCTTTTGATGCTGCATAATCTATGTATTCATTCGGAGAGCCTGAACGAGATGCACCCGATGA
>NZ_JBNGCJ010000720.1:0-3264 GCF_049974785.1 Vibrio genomosp. F10 str. 9ZD137 | reverse complement strand
CAGTGGCCGTGTCAACGTACCGTTGCATCTAGAATATGATGTTATGGGGGTTGGCACGACATTATCTGTCGGTTATCGCGAATTCTTTGCTTCCGTCACCGGTACGTATACTGCGACGCGCCTCAAAGGGTCAGATAATTGGGGTGAACCTATCACTACCATTCAACCCATGTTGGGTTATCAGTTGGTGGATTACCGTGCGCAAATTTTTGTTGGTGCGGAATATCAGGGGCTTAAATCGTATATGGACGGAACCCTTGATGGTATAGAGATCGGCGGAGAAACCTTCAATTATCATATTGGTGTCGACATGGAACCATGGGCGTATCTAGTGGGTTTCAACAAACAAATCGGTAAACACTATAACTTGACCTTCCTGTACAACACGGGTGAAACACGCAGCGCAGCAACGCTGAATCTAGGCTACCGCTTTTAACCTCATGGTAAAACATAGAAGGCTTGTTAGCTAATACCTAGTACCTAAGAGCTATGACCTAACGGCTGGGAACTAGGCGCCTTCTATTGTCTTTGTGATAAATAAAAAGCGACATCCACTCACGGTAGTCAATATAGGTAGGGTCACGTCCTGCATAAGCGATTTATTCAAATTTAAAGAGTGAATTAATATCGCACCATAAAGAAAAAATACTTCAAATACTCCAGAAATGAGCATGGCTGAGCATAGGGATTCTCAGGTTTGATGATACCAATATCAGGTCAGATGGCCGAACACATTTACGGGTACAACCATGAATTTAACGCATCGCTCACTCATTGCTGTCGCTATCACTGTTGCTCTTTCTGCGTGTGGTAGTGATGAAACCAGCTCTCGTCCTATTAAGCCAGAACCGCTTCAGCCATTACCAACAGAGCAGGTTTCAGTATCCATCGGGGACGCGACTCTTTTGGCAAATAGAGAGTCTGTTGTGATCAATACCTTAGCAGGTGACGAGCAACGCGTATCCATTGAAGCGTTTAAAGGAATCACTTACGCCGATCAGCAGCGTTTTCAGCACAGTCAACTCCGTCAATTAGAAGACAATGCTGATGGCGCTATAGATGCGACACAATTTGGCGCCGTGTGCCCACAGCTTAAAATAACCCAGCAAGCGCAATCTGAAGATTGCTTGAATCTTAATATTTGGCGTCCTTCGGAGATCAATGGTTCAGAGTCATTACCCGTGTATGTCTTTATTCATGGTGGGGACTTTGAATATGGCGCAGGTTCTGATGCCATCATTAACGGCGATACCGTCGTTGCTCAAGGCGTATCCGACGACCAACCGTTTATAGTGGTTACCTTTAATTACCGCCTAGGGTTATTGGGGAGTATGTGGGTGGATGGGAAAACCGATCCAGAAGGCGGAAACTATGGCCTTGGCGATCAAAAACGAGCGCTAGAATGGGTAAACCAGAACATCGTAGATTTTGGTGGCAACCCGGACAATGTTGTACTCATGGGTCAAGGGGCTGGTGCAATGTCTGTCGGCATTTTGCAGCAGCAAGAATCTAAAGAGCCAGTAACGGGTGAAACGAATAATTATTTCCAACGTGCGGTTATGCAAAGTAATCCTTATGGATTTGATTACCGTAATTATACTCAAGCGAAAGACGCGGCGAGTAAAGTTCAGAACTACAGTATGGAATTGCATGGTACTCAGGATACAGAGTCGCTGTCTTTGCAAGACTTGATGACAGTTCAAGCCAAAGTACTGAATCCAATCAATAAAATCGGAGCGTGGACAGGGTTAGATTGTATTGATCTCGATAAAGCTGATTATGGTGCACTCTGTCTAACATCGAAGGTTCTAGGCGAAGATACACCAATGGCAAATCTTATGTCTTTTGCTCCGTATATTGAATATAAAAAGCCTTTAATTGGCGAAGCCTATGGGCACCACTTAACGGTGCAGCCATCTCTAACTGAGTTCACGGTTCCAACCGTGCTGGGGGTTAATAGTGAAGAATCCAACGGCTTTGGAATGTTACCGAGTTTGACGTTCCTTATCCCAACAATAATAGAACTGATCAATGATTTAGATAGTGAAGTTTTCAATTCTGATGATCCAGAGACAGTCGTACTTTCACTATCAAGCTGGTTGAGTTCTCCAAGCAACCTAGTGGTATTAGAGGATGAGATCAACTCATTAACCGCTGAAGAAATACATGCTCAGATTGAGCTTGAAGATGTGTTAAACCTATTACCAAGTAGTGCTTATGAAGCCATTACCAAGCTGTTTTTTGGGTTGGGTCATCTCGAAGATACCAACAAAGTACTGGCGTTAACTGATTACATGCCAAATCCAGAAGGTCAATTAGGTGGAGCCTTGAGCAACATGTCTGAGTTTAAACAATTACTGAACGATGTTGTGTTTGCAGGTCCTTCTCGCTTCAAAGCAATGGCATCGAATCAACCTGTGACATTTTACCACTTCGGCTATCGTCCGAGCTTCAACGTGTGGACATATGAGACGCAAGGTAGCCTGGATATCGGTGATGTGACCAAATCAATCGGCTGTATTAGCGGAGCTTGTAACGCATCTGAACTGCCATTTGTGTTTAACAAAGCGGTCAAACTAGATGGCACTGAAGTTCATCCTTCTTCAAACGAAGTCGCACTGATGAACCAAATGTCTCGATTGTGGTTTAGTGACGCCCTGTTTTCTGACTATGAGTACAGCGCACAGAGCGATAGTGTCATGGTTATCGATGACGCGGGTGAGATCGGCCTTGAGTATGATTGGGATAGATACACCAATGAAGGGATTGATCCAGAATTGCGAAATGGTCGTCTAACCGGATTAGAAAAAGTATTGAGTTCAGTCTCTAACAATGATGCATTCATCGACACTGAATTGACATACTGAACAGGCAACCAATCTATAAACTTCCAACCATAAGTATCGAGATGTCTATTTCTCTTGTGCATGGTAATGACTCAATCTCGTGCTGGGTGCCCGGCACTTTATATTTCAAAGGTTCAAAAATGAATACTATTAGGCTGACTTCTGCTTTGGCTTTGTCACTTTCTCTACTCGCTCCGAATGGCCACGCATCATTTTATGATCCCATTGATAATAAGCTTGATCTCGGTGAGCACCTAGCCGAAAACGCTTATGGTTTCTTGCCTATTCCCATCTTAATCACGGAACCTGCGGTTGGTTTGGGCGGGGGTGTTATCGGGTTGTTTCTTCATGAAAGTGAAGACGAAAAAAATGCCCGTAAACAACTTGCAATGACATCCCTAGATGGAGGCGCCCAGTT
>NZ_JBNGCJ010000719.1:0-6683 GCF_049974785.1 Vibrio genomosp. F10 str. 9ZD137 | reverse complement strand
GGCTGATATCGCGAACCGTGTCGGCAAGAACGTCGCCATCGCGAAGATGAACGTGCCAGTCGTCAGGACGAGTGATAGTAATTGTTGTCATTGAAAAGCTCCCACCAATGAGTTGTTGAGTGATTGGAGCCCAAACGGAACAACGAACGCAAACGCTTCCGTCTAGGCGACAGGATGATAGTGGAAAAGTGGATGTATTTCACGTTTTTTCTCAATGTTATTCGTTATTTGAGTCTATTCAGAGATGATAGTCGTTGTTTGGTAGGCGACTATGTCGTTATACTTTGCATCGCCGTTACGTCATCATAAATACCCTGAGTTCGGGGTAATCAAAACAACTAAAGGTAGTCCATGTCACTTGCTCATCTTTCTCAAATTAACGTTTATCCCGTCAAATCCGTTGGGGGAGTCACCCTATCCAGCGCTTGGGTCGAGTTACAAGGGCTAAGTTTTGACCGTCGTTTTATGCTTGCTATGGCTGATGGAAGTATGGTGACGGCAAGGAAACACCCTCAAATGGTGAAAGTCAAAGCCAGCTTATTGCCGCACGGATTTGTCTTTACCGCAGAGGGCAAAGAGCCACTAAAAATCAGTTATGCGGAGTTTAAAAAGCAAGAAACACCGGCAACGGTTTGGAAAGACAATTTCACCGCGTACACCACCACCGATAAAGCGAACGATTGGTTTAGTGACATTATTGGGCAACATGTCGAGCTATTATATTGCGGTGAGCAGTCTAATCGTGTGCGTAAAAAAATAGGGCACAACGTGAGCTTTGCGGATGGGTATCCGGTGTTATTGATCAGTCAAGCGTCTTTAGATGAGTTAAATAGGCGCAGTTCTGAAGTGCATTCAATGACTCAATTTCGTACCAATCTAGTTATTAGCGGTACGGAGCCTTTTGCTGAAGATTGTTGGAAAACGATACGCATTGGTGAAGTAGTCTTTGATATTGTTAAGCCTTGTGAACGTTGTATTTTAACTACGGTAGACACTAAAAAAGGCACATTCAGAATCTCTAAAGAGCCGCTTAAAACGCTCATGACCTTTAGGGCCGATGAACAAGGCGGTGTCTTCTTTGGCCAAAATTTGGTCGCAAGAAATGAAGGTGTGATCACCGCTAGCGACCGTGTTGAAGTATTAGAGTACCAGGAGCGCCAAGACTATGCGGATAGAGCGCCAGCGAAGCGAGAAAAGGTTGCAGATGAACTCGATCTCGATGATGAATTCGATCTAGACGATGAGTTGTTTCAAGCGAAAGTACCTGAATTTAAGTCGTTAACATTGACGGTCAATGGAAAGAGTTTTGTTGGCAACAACCAGCAAACGTTACTTGAGCAAGCAGAAGATGCAGGCTTAAAGATAGCCAGTAAATGTCGCGTGGGTCTATGTGGTGCGTGTAAAGTCTCTGTCGAGTCGGGTAAAGTCGAACACGCCGATGTCCCCGTATTAAAGCTGAGTAAAGGCCTGGATAATATTGCATTTGCGTGTTCTTGTGTTCCACAAACCCATTGTGAAATCATCAGTTAACTGATGAGTCTGGCTTGGCTAGGATACCCACAAAGGACAGTTCCATTTAATTATTGGTTGCAGAGAAAGAGTTTGATATACAGTATAAAAACACCCAAGTAGGCATTGCGATGCTCATTATTATGGGGCTGGTACTCGCTTTATTGGCCTTTGCTTCGTATACAAAACCGGACGAATCGATCGGGTTTGTTTTTGTCATCATTGGCATAGTAACACTTCTTTTTTCATCGTTGACAATACAGATAGAAGGGACCCAAATTCTTTGGTTTTTTGGTCCTAAGTTTTGGACAAAATCATTAGAACTTTCAGATGTTCTAGCAGTGAAGAAAATTAAAACCAAGTGGTACAGTGGCATTGGTATTCGTTTAACCTCAACAGGCTGGTTATATAACGTATCAGGTTTGTCCGCTGTTGAGCTTAAGCTTAAAAACGGCACGACAGTCAGCTTAGGTACGAATGATCCCGATAACTTAATGAATGCCATTGAAAATCGGCGCTAACAAGCTTTAAACCGGGTGTTATACGCTAGGAGGAAATGGATGATTAGACACATCTTGCTGATTAAATTTAAAGATTCATCGCCATGTTCAGAAATCGAAAAACTTAAGGGTTTGTTTGAATCGATGCCTGAAAAAGTAGAGGGTGTCGTATCCGTAGAATGGGGTATTAACGATAGTCCCGAAGACAAGAATAAGGGGTATACTCATTCAGTGATGATGACGTTTGCTGATGAAGTGGGGCGTCAAAACTACCTTCCACATGCCGAGCATGAAGCGTTGAAGCAAGTGTTTAGGCCGTTGTTAGAAGATATCGTTGTTTTTGACTACACGTTCTAAATTTGTTCTCGCCGAAAAAATGCCACTAAAAAAACACGTTGCCAGACACTCAACACATGGCGTTTTTTTTGGATTGGAACTGGACTTGGATTTGTTATTGTGGCCGTTTGAGGCCAAGGAATCATGAAATAAGGATTCAAGTGGAACCGAGCGTTCGCCGCTATCGTGTTTTTTATTATCGTATTTTTAATTGAGGTATTTAAATGGATCTTATACAAGGCTTAATTTTAATTTCATCGATTCACTTGCTAGCAGCAGCATCACCTGGGCCAGACTTTGTCCTCGTTTCACAACAAACATTATCAAATGGCAAAAAAGCAGGGTTGATGTGCAGCATTGGCATAGCATTAGGCCTGTCTATTCATATTACGTATTCTGCTTTTGGCCTAGCAACGGTAATTGCGAATTCATCTAATGCGCTTTGGGCCATTAAAATACTGGGCGGAGGTTATCTAATTTATCTGGGTATTAACGGGCTTAAAGCAAAAGCAACGAATTCGATGGAAGTGGATGCCACTCCTCCTGCTACCTATTCAGCAAGGAAAAGTATTGGTGTTGGTTTTCTGTGTAATGCCTTAAATCCGAAAGCGCCGATCTACTTTGTTTCGCTATTTACTGTCGTACTCTCTCCGGATATGCCTGCCTACCAAATCGCTATTTATGGCGCGTGGATCATGATGATTCAATTTGCCTGGTTTTCCTTGCTAGTTGGTATTCTCTCAAGACCTGCTATTAACCGCCGCTTTAAACAGTATGGGCATTGGATCGACCGTGTTTTAGGTGGTGCAATGGTCGCGTTAGGCATTAAGGTTATCGCGACTCGTTCAAGTTAATCGGGTATTCGTGTTTAAAGGGTTATTGCTTTAGGGCACGGCCGGGCCACTCACTGCAATAGATTTGTTACGCCTCTTAACCTGCGAAAGGATGACCCCTGCAATCACCATTAGCCCACCGACTAAGTGGTAGCTGTGAATGTTTTCATTAAGAAGCCAGGTGGCCAGGCCCACTGAAATGACCGGCATCAAATTCATGAACATGGCACTTGAATCTGCACCAATGATGTCAATGGATTTTATCCACATCCATGGGGCCAAAATAGACGCTGCGATTGCGGCATAAGCGATCAACGGTAAAGATTCCTGTGTAGGCAGCAATTGTTCGCTGGTTAGCCAAAGTGGCGTTAACATCATCACGGCAAAGATCCCCTGACAATATATCAGTGTTGTGCTGCGAAAAGGCATTTTCCAACGCTTAAGCAGAACACAATAAGTGGCGTAAATGACGGCGGCAATGATCATCAACCCATCACCTTGGGTAATATCCTGATGCAAGAAAAACCCGATATCACCATGGCCCAACATAAAAGTGAGCCCCGTTAGCGAGATAATTCCGCCGACAATACTGATCATTGAGATGGATTTACCAAGTAATGGAACACTGATAAAGACAGAAATAAGTGGGACCAACGAGATAATCAACGACATATTCGACGCCGTAGTCGTGAGTCCTGCGTAGTAGCCGAGCGATTGATTGAGCACCATGCCGAGTAGTGATAACAATGCGAGTTTTGGGAGATAGGGCTTGATGGTATTCCATTGACGGACCACTGCTGGCAAGCAAAAAGGTGTCATTAAAAGCATGGCGAAGAACCAGCGATAAAAGCTCATGGCGCTCGGTTCAATGGCGGTTGCAGCCATCTTGTTGATAATCGAGTTACCACCCCAGATCAACACAGTTAAAAGTGGAAGTAAGTACACCATGTGAGCTCCATCGCATTATAGCCAGTGGAAACCAGTGTGTCAGGTCTGTATGATTGTATGTATCTTCAAAAAGACAACTGGCGTTATAGGAAGACAAGATTGAAAAAAACAGCTCGAATACTTCATCAATCCTTATCTATTGTTCGGGCACCATCCGATGTGTTTATGAATTTTGAAGCGTTTCTGTCTAACACAGAAACACGTGTTCATAGCCACCCATGGGGTCAGGTACAATTGATCAGTGGCGGTATTTTAGAAATGGAAGCGGAAGGCACTCGTTTTCTGGCTCCGCCTCATCTTGCTATTTGGGTGCCTGCAGGGGCCGAGCATTGCAGCTATAATCGCAAACCATTGGAATATTGCTCGTTAAATGTCGCCCATGAGCTGACCGATGGCTTTCCAAAATCCACCAGCTTGATCAAAGTAACGCCCATCGTTTCCTCGATCATCGATGATTTTCGTCAACGTAGTGTTAACGTTGCAGAGTCAGAGCAAGATAAGCGATTGATTCAAGTTCTACTCGATCAACTGGCTACTGAAGAAACGGAACGGCATTTTTTACCTACCTCAACGAATAAGTACTTATCGACTATTTTAGATTCTGTTGAACACAACCCAACCGATACTACTTCGTTGGGGCAATGGGCGGAAAGAGTGCATACCACAGAGCGAACATTGGCTCGCCATTGCCAATCTGAGCTTGGGATGAGTTTTACAGAATGGCGCCTAAGGGTGAGGTATTTGTATTCAATGGACCTGTTGAGAAAAGGACATTCCGTTAAAGAAGTCGCGCTAACATTAGGGTACAACCAAGCCAGCCCTTATATATCGATGTTTAAGAAATACTCGGGCCAAACCCCTGAACAGTACAAAAATCGATTGCTCGCTCTTTAATATAGCAGTTTACAGAGGAGTGCGAGATGTACTGAGCTGGTGGTGCATTCAGCTTACTGCCACATCACTAGGACCGCAGCGACAGAAATCAAGATGAGTGCTGCAAGATCTTTGCGAGCAATGCGTTGCCCTAACCAGAAGTACGATATCAGAATCATAAAGACCACCTCGACTTGCCCTAGCGTCTTAACGTAAGGCACCGCTTGAAGTGACATCGCACTAAACCACCCAAGAGAGCCAATAACACTCGCTAGGCTCGTCATTACCACCAACTTTGATTTCTTGAACATCTGCCTTAACGTGTCTCGCTCTCTAAAGAAAAGAAACGTACAGATAATCACTGTCTGAAGTGTAATAACCAGAAATAGCACCCAAGCTGCACTGTGAGGGAAGGGCAGTCCTATACTCAAGCTTGCTTCACGTACCCAAAGCGATGTTAAAGCAAATGCGGTGCTGCAAGTCATACCTAAGAAAAAGACCTTAGGAGATAAGCTTCGCCAGCCAGAAGAGCTACTCATTATGAGCACGCCTAACGTACCAATAAGAACCCCTACCCAGCCTGTGATCGTTAAAGCGGTACCAAAAAAAAGCACAGAAAGCACAGCAGAAACGGGGGCTTCACACTTGGCAAGCCCCGCTCCTATCGCATAATTTTCTAGCTTAAAGAGCATGACCATTAAGCCGGTCGCGATGATCTGCATAATGGCAGCTGCAATAATGTAGAAAACAAACTCGCCCGAGACGTTAGGTGCGGATACAGGTTGCCATTGATAGAGTGCACAGAGGTAAATAAGCGCGATCGGGCCTGCCCAAATAAAACGAGCCAGCGTCACACCGGCCACACTCATTGTGCCACTTAGTTTGCTTTGAAATGCGTTGCGCCAAGATTGGCTGAAAGCAGCAAGCAGAGTAAAAGCGATCCAACCAAATGACATAATGCTTCCGTGTGTTAAGTAAATTAATTGATGATGTTAACAAAAAATAGGGCGATAAGATTCTACTTTGCTTCAGTTGTTATTCGACACAATCAGGAGTCTCAAAAAATAGCCGTCTTTCTGTTCTTGAAATAGAACAGCGCACTGATTGAAATGAACAATAAGGTGAAGTAATAAAAAAACGAAGACAGTGAAGCCAAGAAATCGAGGTTCTGTTCAATTTCTTGTGTGGTGTAGTTCTGAGATACCAATTTATAGTAGTAAGCATATAAAATACCGATAGAGCCGTATCCGAGGTTAAACATCAACCCCTTGAAGCTGAGAACAGTGGCTCTGTTGTGTGATTCGGTCTTTTTATTGAGATGATAACTAATAAAAATGTTCATTGTCATGATGATAAAAATCAACACCAGTGCCGGAATTACCCCGTAGATCGACCAGCCCAAACTGATCCAATAATAGGTTGCCATGGTCGCTAACCCCATGAACACAATGAAGGATTTTGGCGGCATGCTTTCCGCTAACTTGCGGCTTTGTCCAGCAAGTATGATTTTAAGTAGACTGATCCCAGCACCGATAAGCCCGAAATAGATAATCGGAATATTAATGGCGAGATAGTATTGGCTATTCATGGTCAGGAACATTCTCGAGGTATGTTCAAATAAGCTGTAGTAGAGCAATATGAAGAGCACATAGGGCGTAGCAAACACCCACTTAGCCGTAATGGC
>NZ_JBNGCJ010000718.1:0-3307 GCF_049974785.1 Vibrio genomosp. F10 str. 9ZD137 | reverse complement strand
CGCTCTTCCGATCTACCAATAGCGTTGCAATAAATACCAATACAAAAATCAACTCAAACATAATCACACTCCTAATATCGCTTACCTACAGTATTCCTGGTATTCATTAATGCAGATATCGAGCCAAATATTTTTTATATTAAAAATCAGATAATTAAAAAGAAAAAAGGTGAGAAGAACATAAGCCTTCTCACCTTTTTATATAAATAGGTAAATTTCACCCACTATGTTGGTTAATTTTACACATCGAGTTCCGCCGGAATTTTAGCTAATGCGGCTTGCACGACCTCAACTCCAGAATCTGGTTTATGCGCATTCTCACTGATGTATCGACGCCACTGACGTCCACCAGGCATTCCTTGAAACAACCCAAGCATATGGCGCGTAATATGACCCAACTTAGCGCCGTTAGATAATTGCTGTTCTATATAAGGTAGCATCGCCTCTACCGCTTCACTGCGCTTCATGACCGGCTTATCCAAGCCAAAAATCAACTGATCGACTTGAGCCAGTAAATACGGATTTTGATACGCTTCGCGTCCAACCATAACGCCATCTAAATGTTTTAGATGGATTAGTGTTTCTTCTAACGTTTTCACACCACCATTTACTGCGATGGATAAGTGAGGGAAATCTTTCTTTATTTGGTAAGCTCTATCGTAATCAAGCGGGGGAATTTCTCGGTTCTCTTTCGGGCTCAAACCGCTCAACCAGGCCTTACGTGCGTGTATCGTAAACTGCTCACACTTCGCCTTTTCTGACACTATCGAAATAAAGTCGGTCAAAAACTCATAAGAATCTTGATCATCAATACCAATACGCGTTTTGACGGTTACCGGAATATCAACCACATCGTTCATTGCCGCTACACAATCAGCCACCAACTGTGGCTCGGCCATTAAACAAGCACCGAAGCGTCCATTTTGAACTCGGTCGGATGGGCACCCTACATTCAAGTTGATTTCATCATAGCCCCGTTCTTGTGCTAGCTTGGCACAAGTTGCAAGATCCGTTGGGTTTGAACCACCAAATTGAAGCGCAACCGGGTGCTCTTCTTCGTTATAAGCAAGAAAGTCCCCTTTACCATGAATGATCGCGCCGGTTGTGATCATCTCGGTATAAAGCAGGGTTTGACTTGTGAGTAATCGGTGGAAGTATCGACAATGACGATCGGTCCAATCGAGCATTGGAGCGATTGAGAATCGGGATGATGGATGCATAGTTAAAATCTCTATTATGTTCAGGGTTTTAGCCATACATTCCATTACGGCAAAACAATATTAACGAATGACGCTTCTGCTCACTCTATACTCACCACAAAAAACAGTCGAAGTACAAAGAACCGTGTTCGTTTCGAGGAACGCGATTATACATAGAGCTTACGACTGCTTCAATTAAGCACATTATAAACCGTCAGTAGATACGCTTAAAAACGATAACACTTCTTACTTGGTCTTTATGTCTGCGAGCGTTTCCAAGCTCACAATCAACACCGACTTCATTTGTTCTTAATTCTTTAAACAAACCGTCACATATTCACTCTATGGTCATCTGCTAGATATTCATGGAGGAAATATGACCCACTTTAAAACCACCTTAACGATACTCTCTTTGGTTGCCGCTAGCCTAACCGGGTGCTCAAGCCAACCAAACTCTCGTAACCAGAACCACGTCAGTGGCACATTCCTGAACGAAGCATGCCAGCCTTTGGTTAATGCTAACATTCCATCGACATCGCTAAAGGGTATTCGCTTGGTAGGCACATCCATCACCAACGCGCCATTTGCCTCTTCCGCGGCTGAGATCGTCAGTTATGACGCTTGCTCTGACAGGTTGTATGTCGTGAACGCCCAAGACAAGAAAATTGATGTTTTAGCCCTTAGTCGTGATTCCATACCGACCTCGGTTGGGCAAATCGATTTACAGTCTGCTGGAAAACACAGTGGTATTGAAATAGGGGCGGCAAACAGTGTTTCCACACACAATGGGCTGATCGCGGTTGCTATTGAAAATAAGAAAAAACAACGTAATGGCATCATTGCGCTCTATCGTTCTGATTCCTTAGATATTATCAACACCTTCCCAGCAGGAGCTCTGCCAGATATGGTCAGCTTTTCTAAAGATGGACGCTATATCGCTGCTGCGAATGAAGGGGAGCCAAGTTCAAACTACTCAATCGATCCAGAAGGCAGCATTACCTTGATCGATTTAAAGCCCGGGCTTGAAAACGCTATCGTCACCCAAATCGACTTTAAAGATTTCAATCAAGGTGAGTCGAGATATTCTGAGCTAGGTGAAGACGTTCGTATTTCAGGGCCCAATGCCAGTGTTGCACAAGATCTTGAGCCAGAATACCTAACGTTTGCCGACAACGGTAAGCTGTACGTAGCAATGCAAGAAAACAACGCGATTGCCACTATTGATGTTCAGTCCGCCAACATTGAAAAAATATTTGGCCTTGGCGGTAAATCTTGGGAAACATCCCAGCTTGATGCTTCCAATAAAGACGGCATTATCGGAAATCTACACGCTTACCCTATGCTCGAAGGGCTTTATATGCCAGACAGCATCGCGAGCTACACCATCAAAGGAAAGACTTACATCGTTACCGCTAATGAAGGGGATGGCCGAGAGTATGGATTTGATGCCACTCAAAAGCAGTGTGATGACGATGGTCACAAGTGGGATGGAGACGACGACCAAGACGCCTCTGACTACAACACCAAACAAGCGTTCTGCATTGCTTATGTCGATGAAGTTCGAGGCAAAGATCTGAAAGTAGCCAGTAGCCACCCACTCGCAACAGCGCTCAAAGACAAAAACCGACTTGCTCGCCTAAAAATAATTAAGCCTCAAGAAGTGTTAGCTGCAGATGCAAAAGTACAAACCTTCGGCGCACGTTCATTTTCCATTTGGAGTGAGTTTGGGGAACCTGTGTTTGACAGCGGTGACGACTTTGCTCGTATCGTCTTAGCACAAGATAAAGCCAACTTTAATAGCACCAACGACAGTAACCAAAGCGCTGATAATCGAAGTGATGATAAAGGGGTCGAGCCTGAAGCCATTGAGGTCGCGGTGATTGGAGAGCGAGCTTATGCCTTCATTGGTTTAGAACGCCAAGGGGGAATAATGGTCTACGATGTCACCATTCCTACACACGCCAAGTTTATCAACTACCTCAACAATCGCGATTTTATACAGCCAGTCTGTAGCGAAGTTGATGACGGAGATTGCAAGAGCGGCCGCTATAATCCGAAAGCTGGGGATCTAGGGCCGGAATCTATCGAGTATAGATCGGAAGAGCGGT
>NZ_JBNGCJ010000717.1:0-7785 GCF_049974785.1 Vibrio genomosp. F10 str. 9ZD137 | reverse complement strand
CCGTATTGTTGTGGCTCGTTCTGGTAGCCCGATTGTTATCGGTTTCGGTGTTGGTGAGAACTTCCTAGCATCTGATCAATTGGCACTACTAAGTGTAACCCGTCGCTTCATGTACCTTGAAGAAGGGGATGTTGCTGAGGTGACTCGTCGTGATGTCTCGGTATTTGATTTAGCAGGTGAGCGTGTTGAACGTGACATCGTTGAGTCAAATGCAGAACACGATGCGGGTGACAAGGGTCAATACCGTCACTTCATGCAGAAAGAAATCTTTGAGCAGCCAACAGCGCTAATCAACACGATGGAAGGTCGCATCTCTGAAACGTCTGTTATCACTAATGCAATTGGTGTTAAGGCAGAAGAGATCCTAAGCAAGGTTGAACACGTGCAGATCATCGCATGTGGTACGTCTTACAACTCAGGTATGGCGGCTCGCTACTGGTTTGAGTCTCTAGCTGGCGTAAGCTGTGACGTAGAGATCGCTTCTGAGTTCCGTTACCGTGACTTCGTTGTTCGCCCGAACAGCCTATTGGTAACTCTGTCTCAATCTGGTGAAACGGCTGATACACTGGCTGCACTTCGTCTTGCAAAAGAAAAAGGCTACATGTCAGCAATGACTATTTGTAACGTAGCGGGTTCTTCTTTGGTTCGTGAATCTGATTTTGCCTTCATGACTCGCGCAGGAACAGAGATCGGTGTTGCTTCTACTAAAGCTTTCACTACCCAACTAGCAGCAATGCTGATGATGGTAACGTCAATTGGTCGTCTACAAGGTCGCATCAATCAAGAGAAAGAAGCTGAGATCGTTCAAGCACTGCACCAACTTCCAGCTGATATCGAGAAAGCACTCACATTTGATAAAGAGATCGAAGCGTTGGCTCCGGATTTTGCTGATAAACAACACACATTATTCTTGGGGCGCGGTGAGTTCTATCCTATTGCTATGGAAGCCTCATTGAAGCTGAAAGAAATATCTTACATCCATGCTGAAGCCTATGCCGCTGGTGAACTTAAACATGGGCCTCTTGCGTTGATTGATGCGGATATGCCCGTCGTTGTTGTTGCACCAAATAATGATTTACTGGAAAAGTTAAAATCGAATGTCGAAGAAGTAAGGGCTCGTGGCGGTTTGTTGTATGTGTTTGCTGATGAAAAGGCAGGGTTTGAAAGCGATGAGAACATGAAAATCATCAAAATGCCTCATGTGAGTGATATTACAGCCCCTATTTTTTACACGGTTCCAATGCAGTTACTGTCTTACCATGTCGCGCTGATCAAAGGTACGGATGTCGACCAACCTAGAAATCTAGCTAAAGCTGTGACGGTGGAATAAATGGTCAGAGAGCTAAACGACAATTAGTTATATTTGAAGCCAAGGTCATCGCCTTGGCTTTATATTTTCTTTATTGAGGTGCCGTTAATTGCACATGCGCATTCTTTTTTACCAAATCCGCTTGCTCATGCGGTTTCTAGCATTGACTGGCGAATAAAAGGGAATAAAGGCTAGAATGGACTGTCTTTGCCGAGTTCATTGCAGATATCGACAATAGCCAGTGATAGGCTTGATTTAATAATTTGCTGCTGCCGCTGTAATTGAAGGTGATAGAACTCAATATTAACATCGTCATCAGGCTCAGTGACTTCAAGTTGAACCATGCCCATTTTTTTGACTAGGTTGAGTTCTTTTATTGGTAGAAGAATATTAGGATCAGTGAACTGATAATCCGCCGCATCGTTATTCAGTTTATTTTTGAGCTTAATAATATCCTCGATGTCGTGATATACCTCATCGGGAAGGACACCCAAGCCAAACAGCAACTTTAAACGAACAGAAAGATCACCCAATGGGCCAGTATCTTGCAACAGTGGCCCGACGACCGACTGCACGGCAAAATTATCTTTACGAAATATTCGCTGAACTAAAGCATCGATGGAATCGCTGAAAACGTCGACGGTCGCAATAAAAAAACCCCGCACAGAAGGTGCGTTATTTAGCTGTTCGATGATCTCAGTTTCGTTGATATTAATGGGCATACACTTCTTTTAAAATTACGATAAAAGGGGCATTAAGCCCCTATTTGTCTATAGTTGATTGAAAATTAGCTCAATGCTTTTCACTTCTTCGCTTGATTCAGCTAAGCCCGTATATTGCGCTAAGGTTTTCTTAACACCTTGTGTCTGTATCGACTGCTGTAACTCGACGGCCTGTGGATCGGTAGCGTTTGTGTATTTTAAAGCGGCAGCAATGCCTTTTAAAAGCGTTTTATTTTCAAGGTGATACTCGATTGTACCTAATAGCGGTTTGATTAATCGATCATTAGCCCCCAATTTTCGAATCGGTTGACGTCCTACACGATCCACTTCATCAATAAGGTATGGGTTGGCAAAGCGATCTAGAATCTTGTTAATGTACGCATTGTGGATATCACGATCAAAGCCATAACGTTGAATCAGTACTTCACCGCTTTCGAGCATCGCTTGTTTCACTTCGTCTCGAATCTCTTTATCTTCAATGGCATCACGAATCGTAGGGTGTCCTTTAAGCCACCCTAGGTAGGCAGTAACACAGTGACCAGTGTTAAGAGTAAACAGTTTACGTTCAACGAACGCCATTAGGTTTGAGGTCTTTTCCATACCATCAATATCAGGTATTTCACCTTTAAATTGTTGCTCGTCAACGATCCATTCACTAAAGCTTTCAACCGTCACCTCGAGAGGATCGTCATTGGCTGCCGAGGTAGGAGGAACGATACGATCAACGGCTGAATCAACAAACCCAATAAGGGTCTCTGCTTGGTGGTGCAATGATTCATCTAAGTATTTGTAAACTTCGCCTTTTAAATGCGTCGTCCCACGAACCATATTTTCACAAGCAATGATATTAAGGGGCTTTATATTCCCTGAGATGAAACGTTTCTCGATTCCCTTGGCAATCGTCTTAGCGATGATGTCGAGAACGTTTGGACCGACGGCTGTTGTCACTAAATCGGTTTTTACGATTTGGTCAATGACATCTTCGCTCGCCGAATTAACAGCAGTGACATGGGTGACAGTGTCCGTTTGACACTTCGAACCAACAACCTTGACTTTATATTCTTGTTTGTGACTGAGCTGATCCACTAGTGGTTCATCTACGTCGGCAAAGGTGACGGCAACGTCAGCGTCTGCGAGTAACTTACCAATGAAGCCACGGCCAATATTACCAGCACCAAAATGAACTGCATTTTTCATAATCTTACCTACTCAAAATATATAAATGGATAACGATTCTGCTTCTGGGTGAGGTCAACGTATAGGGGGCGCAGTTGACCTCTTTTGCTCAGGAGCAAAACTTTATGCGGCTTGGTGACCTGATAAGATGTTTAAAATTTCGTTTACATCTTGCGTATTGGTCAGCTTTTCGATGGCATCTGGCTCATCGAGCGCATTCGTTATTGAGGTAATAACTTGAATATGTTCGTCATTTTTAGCAGCAATACCGATAACCAGTTTCGCCACATCGTCTTTATCGTCAGTGAACTGAATACCCGATGGATATTGGCAAATCACTATGCCCGTTTTCTTTACGCGATCTTTTGCTTCTACGGTTCCATGAGGAACAGCAATAGATTCACCAAGATAAGTCGAGACCAATTTTTCACGCTCAAACATGGCATCGACATACTCTGGCTCTACATAACCAAGCTCAACGAGTTTGTTACCGGCAAAGCGAATCGCATCGTCTTTATTATTTGCTTTTAACCCAAGGTGAATATTCTTGCTTTGAATTTGGAAGACAGAAGGTTGAGTTTGCTCAAAGCTGTCGTCATTCGCCGCTAATACTGACATCTTACCAATGTTGTCTTCGTTGGCCGCTGTATTCTTTTGCGCAGACAATAGTTTTGCTACGAGCTGGTTGTACATTTCACTGTCTAGGAAATTCGTTAATGAAATGTGGTGTGCATTTTCAGCATGCATGCGAGCACGATCAGTCAGGTCTTTATGAGTAATCACAATATCGGCACCTTCTGTAAGGCTGTTAATCGCAAGGTTAGTGACATTAATGGCTAAACCCGCTTCTTGAATTTTTTTGCGCAATAGACCAGCGCCCATAGCACTAGACCCCATTCCTGCATCGCAAGCGACAACAATGCTTTGTACATTGGCTAAATCTATGTTGCCTTTATTTTGGTGAGCAACCGTTGCGCCTTTAGAAGCTGACTTCATATTTTTCATTTGAGATGTCGCTTTATTTAGCGCTGATTCGTCTCCATCTTCATCGGTTGTGGTTTGTGTTTTCATTAATACCGAAGCAACGGCAAATGAAACCGCAGCGGATGAAATGATAGAGGCTAGGACGCCGACGATTGAAGCTTTCTGAGTCATAAGTAACACAGCAAAGATTGAGCCTGGTGAAGCTGGAGAAACAATTCCCGCATCAAAGACAGTCAGAACAAATACGCCTGTCATACCACCAGCAATGGCAGCAAGAATCAATCGAGGGTTCATCAAGATGTATGGGAAATAAATCTCGTGGATACCACCAAAGAAATGAATGATCGATGCGCCACCAGCGGTTTGTTTTGCTGTGCCTTTACCAAACACCATGTACGCAAGCAAGATACCTAAACCAGGGCCTGGATTTGCTTCGATAAGGAAGAAAATCGATTGGCCTGCTTCAGAGGCTTGCTGAATACCCAGAGGAGAAAATATACCGTGGTTAATGGCGTTATTTAGGAAAAGGATTTTAGCTGGTTCAACAAAAATAGAGGTGAGAGGCAGAAGGTGTGCTTCTACTAAAAAGTGTACTCCGCCAGCAAGACCAGCAGATAATATTTTTACAAATGGTCCGATAAAGAAGAAAGCGATGATGGCACATACCATTCCGATAATGCCGGCTGAGAAATTGTTGACCAACATCTCAAAACCGCTTTTCACTTTCCCTTCAACTTTTTGGTCAAAGACTTTTATTGCCCAGCCGCCCATTGGGCCAACCATCATTGCCCCCATAAACATTGGGATGTCAGTCCCGACAATCACGCCCATTGTTGTAATTGCACCGACTACCGCGCCGCGTTCTCCGCCGACTAATTTACCGCCGGTATAACCGATCAATAAAGGTAATAGGTAGGTAATCATTGGTCCAACCATGGACGCAAGAGTTTCGTTTGGAAGCCAGCCAGTTGGAATAAAGAGTGCAGTAATAAACCCCCAGGCGATGAAGGCACCAATATTTGGCATTACCATGTTAGATAGGAAGCGACCAAAATTTTGTATCTTGATCTTAGCATCTGGTGATATCATTAGAATTCCCCGTTCGATGTTCTATTTAAATTTGTGTAGTAACGGTTCGCTAAAACCGTTGGTTGCTTAGTACTCAATCAATCTACCACATAAATTAATTTTAGAACTGACAACGGGTTTTTTGTGATTATCTTCTCATTATTGTAATGACTTTGTTAACTTTTGGTGATTGGCATCAAGTTATTAGTATGTAATTTACCTACAGAATAGATTAAATAAAAAAGTCAACAAAATTATGGGTGATACATCTATCATTTTCATTCATTTAAATTAAAAATAAATTGTGATACGCATCACTATTTTATCTATTTCCAATCTTTCTGTGATTTTTAATGTGATTTCGGTCGGTATTTTCTACTTGAGCCTTCATTTTGTCTTGAAATTTAACAACTCACAGGTTTTATCTGAAAGTTAATGACAGGTGAAGATGCATTGGTTTGGTGAATAGTGATAGATAGGTAGTCGTTTTAGGGCGATTATTGTTGATGGCATAGGGGAAGTTAAAAGAGTTTCTCCCTAGCTTTATCGAGAACGAACCAGTCGCGCCCCTTTTCGATGCGATCTTGATCCTTTTTTTTAATCAAATCAATCACTGCTCACAAAATATCCAACTGTAATATTAATTAAGGAAGATTGTTGTTACTTTGGGGTTGCGTTAAACGCCTATAAAAATAATGACATAACCTTTGTTTGCTGAGCTGGAATTGACGGGAGCTAATCGCTCCCGTCGTTGTATCCGGTGCAAAGTATCTGTAGCAAAGCAGAATGAAGGGTAGGACAGATATAAAAGGCCTGAGAAGCATAAACGCTCTCAGGCCTTTTATATAAGTAGTGACTACACGACTATCTGTACAGGTTTGATCATTGCAACTGATTATAGAGGCCAGTGGTACCTTAAGGGCTGCACTTATTACTTCTACTTCATTCCCGTAAAACCTCTCTATTACGTTTGTTAAACGCAGCATTTCTCCTAGGTATGAATCTCGATAGATTAATGCATGTTGGATTTCATGATCCAAATTTAGAGGAAGTATGATGTCAGCTATCGGCGTATCTAGAAGCGCATCTAGATAGGGCCCTAAAAATAAATAGAGCCAGCGTTGATTTGAATACCGCTTGGGAATTACTTGGTCACTTAGATCTAAAAATGACGCTTCGGTATGCACACTTAGCACCCGAACATAAATCGGTGACGGTGAACCTAATAGGCTTTAAGCTGCATGCTTATTGGCTTCATGGATACACAAGAAATCAGAAAACAGTAGCTGTAACTAAGGTTTATTGGTTAGTTAACCGTTATTAACCCGAAATCACGACTAAGTAAGCGATCAACTAGCGATCAAGTAAGCGATCAAGTTAAGCTATAGTGGCGAACATAATCACGAGTATCGAAATGGCCTATATACCACCTTTTAGTATCAACAATGACACCCTAAACATGGTTGCCGAGGTTAGCGGCTTACTTTGTTAGAGAAGGTCTGAGCTAGTATTGATTAGGTTATAAAGACGTGTAATTTGCTAGATAGAGAGCGGAAAAGCAAAAGGCCTGAGACGCATAACTGCTCTCAGGCCTTTTTGTTCTTTGTGAAGCGAACCGAATATGGTGGCCCCTCCCAGATTTGAACTGGGGACCGAACGATTATGAGCCAAGCTTCAGCCCTGTAATCAACATAGTAACCCTGCCCCGAATCACTCCGAAATCCACCAGCAAAATCACATCACCTGATTATCCGCATGAATTCTCTGACGTCGACGACGGGGATGATGGGGTTGTCGGGGATGACTTAGTACGACGACGCCGTCGAGGTTATGGGGGTAAAGTTGGGTGGAAAGACAGGAACCGGACAGGAAAAGACAGGAAGAATTCTCTAGGCGTAATAAGTCTAGAAATGAATTTATATTATTGAATTAGAATAACTTTTACCGACTTGTGTCGACAAGGGTCTTCTTTCTAGTTCAATAAATAAAGGAAAGTTTCTATGAACCAATCTAAAGGTAGTACAGCGAATGCAGAAGCTGATGCATCTAAAGACATGCCAAAACACAATCCATTCTCGAACATCCTCAAATCAGGGGAAGCAGACAAACTAGGTTCAAAATCTCAAGGGACAGTTCTCTACGAGATTGCTCAAAATATTGAGGATAAACAACTCTACTTCCGGATTGCTGGGCAGACAGGAGGGGCAGGGTTACATTCAAAACAATGGATTCCATGCTCTAAGTTATTCGAGGTTATCGAATCTCAGGGTAATAAACCATGGAAAAGTCAGGTCTACAAATCCCTCTATTCTTCTGGTTCAGCCAACAATCAGGGCTTCTGTGCCGCTATCGTTCGTGGCCTAGGTTTAGCCGTGAAAGCTGAGTCTTCTATTTACTTACATGTCGTGTCAGAGAAATACCAAGATAGAAAAAAGGAGCTTCTCGCACTGTCAAAATCAAGGGCTAAATAGTGTGTAAAAACCTTGTCGTCGTCGACGTAATGACGACGCCGTCAACAAAACCTAG
>NZ_JBNGCJ010000716.1:0-2297 GCF_049974785.1 Vibrio genomosp. F10 str. 9ZD137 | reverse complement strand
ACCGCTCTTCCGATCTGTTTTGATCTCTTTATTGTCGGCACTTTTTTTATTGCCGCTGTACAATCGGGTGATCAGCGCCTTGGATTCGATAAGCTTTGAGCTCAGTGGTGAGGCGTCGGGGTCATCGACGGCTTGATTGCGCACTTCAAATTCCAAACGCCAGCGTTTGTCGTCGCTCATACCGACACATTCAAGTTGCAAGGTTCCGACTTCGGTAAGTTGACAAGCCAGTTGAACTTCAACACGTTCTTTTTGGTTTTCATGAAGTGTCGTGCTGTCTTCACTTTCAAGGGTGGTAACATAAGGCGGAAGAGGGGAAAACAGGTCGGCATCCACGTCCACGAGCACGCCATTTTGTACTTGTGTATTTTGGGCCACCGTATCGTGGGTCGACGTTAGGAGATTAAATCGGACTGGCTCCCCAAGTGTTAATGAGAACTTGCGGCCGCTTAAACGAATCTCTTGCCCTTCTTCTGTGCCTTTTGCCAAAAGACACAAAGCCTGGTGCTGTTTGTTCTTTTGCTCTAAATGCAAAAAGTAGGAGCGAGCAGAACCGCCGCCAATTTTAAGCTGTGCGCCTCGTTTTGATTTGGCAAAAGCAACGGCTCCTAATGCAACCGAAAGATCTGGGTGAGGATTATCAAGCAGCGTGATCGGACCCCCACGCCACTGTTCAAGCAGTGTTGTTACACGTGTCGTGATTAATTCGCTGTTAAATACGCCCCCGTTTAGCAGCAATGCGACAGGAATGGCGGGTGCAGAATCAGAAAGCGGCTCTAATCCTGCGTTTACACCGGAACGAGAAAGCGCCGAATGAGAAACCTGCTGATGTTGAGATAAGAACTCAGCTAAATGCTTGCTGATCGCAGGGTCTGAAACATAGGGTAAACCAAACTCTACTACTGCCCCGCGACGTTTATCGGGGGTTTGATCGAAGTCGCTGAGTGGAAAAAAACCATCCAATGCAATGTTATGGACTTCTTGCCTAGTTAAACTCACACTCCGTGTACCGCCCAGTAGCTTAGAACCGCTGCCCAGCATGGTGATTTTTATTTCTTCAGCCGCGTCATTTGATAGCAATACTTCTTTTGCTCGGCGCGTCTGTTGAATGAGTTTCGTCAATCCTGCCGCTGTTAATTTCTTGGTTTGATTGAAACGCTGTTCGGCCAAATGAGCGAGGGCTAAATCGAGGTTGTCACCACCAAGCATTAAGTGATCGCCAACCCCGATACGATTCAGGGCCAAAGAGGATTGTGTCGATTGATCCGCTTCAATTAAGCTAAGGTCGGTCGTGCCTCCACCCACATCACAAACCAGAATCAACGGTAGATTTTCCAACTCTTGATCTGCGGTTTTATTGTGGCGAGAGTGCCAGTCATAACAAACTGCTTGAGGTTCTTCGAGCAAAAATATCGTGTCTAAACCTGCAAGTTTGGCCGCTTCGATAGTGAGTTTTCGTGCCGCTTCATCAAAGGAGGCTGGAACCGTCACAACCACATCCTGATTTTCAAGCGGATTACTTGGATTACGATGATTCCATGCCAAACGGATATGATTCAAATAGCTGGCACTGGCAACGACGGGCGAGATTTTTTCAACATCACTTGCACCCGCCCAAGGTAAGATGTCTGAACGTCGATCTACCGCCTGGTGTGATAGCCAGCTTTTTGCACTGGATACCTGTCTGCCTTCGACTTTCGCCCCCAGTTCTCTAGCCCATTCACCAATGATCAGGTGGTCGATGTCGCCTTCGACTCGTTGGTCATCCCAAGGAAGAGTGATGTCAGAGGGAGAGATTTGCCCAGGTGCGGGGTGATACCGAAATGAGGGGAGCAAAGGGCGTCGCGCCACTTCACCCGGGCCAACAAGCTGGTCGATTTCAAACAAGGATACAGGTGCTTGTTCTAATGGATCGGTATTTTCACAGAAAGCGACAACGGTATTGGTTGTGCCCAAATCAATACCAACAAGAAAACGAGAGGATGCCATATGCCAACCTTTGATTGAAAAACGGCATCCAATAATAGATGCCGTTGATGATTACTGTGTCAGCGGTTCTGAAGCTGAATCTTCTCGCACATCAAACTCGACATGCCATTTTTGTCCGTTATCTGCCGCTATTGCTTCTAGGCATAAGGTGCCAAGTTCAGTAACGCGCGACACTAAGGTCACAGGAACCACTTCACCTTCACGTCGGCCTTCAGAAATAGGCAGAGTCACTTGAATTTCTGGAAGTTCATCGAGTTCATCGGGTGCCCAATGATCGAGGTGTGTACCTGCCACATCATCACGGCGGG
>NZ_JBNGCJ010000715.1:0-5092 GCF_049974785.1 Vibrio genomosp. F10 str. 9ZD137 | reverse complement strand
CAGGGACAGTGAATGTCGTCGTTCGCGCAATCGTAGAGCCAGAAGATGACGACAATAAACTCACCGTGACCAATGAAAATGGTGATATTGACTATTCTCCTGTTACGAATGGAAATGGTGAACTTGAATACCCTCCAATCTCTGCAGACGATAAGGGAGTGATTCGTTTTACCACCAACTCAGAGAATTCGAGTCTCAGCGGTGAATACGTTGTTAAATACAATGAAACCGATCAGTCTTCTGAAGAAGTTGTTGGTGATGTCATCATCCAGCTTACTCATACAAATGGAACCGCATTGGAAGACAGCGTTATCGACCAACTACTGGTAACGGGTGCTGCGTATGAAGGAAATGGACGCTGGATCATCACCAATGAAGCTGCGTTTAGCATTAGTGCACCGCGTGGTTTGGATTTAACGCCTGATGATGAAACGGATGCAAATACAATCAACCAACTTCAGTTGAAAATAGAAACGTTGGTGAGTGATAAAGGTGAGGACGACAACGAACGTTCCCCTAATGAATTCAGATCAACATCGGTTAACCTTGAATTCCCTGAAACGGTTGCTCCTGGTGCGGAAGTTGCGGCCAAGACGACCATTGCTCCAGACAGCGTCATTGATGCGACGGAAGATATTCAGGTCAATCTAGGTGAGCAGTTAGATAGCATCATCACTTTCAGTAACAAAGACGGCTCACAAGATGAAGTGACCATTATTATTGACGATTCCGTCACGATCGATGGCGTGACTTACCCAATCTCAATTGGGGGTGCAGAGGAAGACTTTGTTAATGGGCAATATGTTTTTCAAACTCTTATATCCGAATCAGGCGATGTCGGCTCTTTGAACGGTTTAACGCTAACATTGCCCAAAGATTTTTCGGGTGACTTTAGGCTGCCTATTACGGTTATCACCAAAGATACGACATCAGGCGATACGAACGTTGAAAGTAGCAATGTGATTATCCATGTTGACCCGATTGCCGATGTTGTGGGTAATAATCCCAAAATCACACTAGAGGTGTTGGGATCGCTTGATGATGACATGAATGCCATTGATCAAGATGATAATGGACAGCCTGATAAGGTCGGTTATGAAGACAGCTTTATACAGCTTGACTTAGGTTATCAGCTGGCGGATCAAGTGAGTGGCATAGAAGGTGGTCAAGAAGCACTGTCTACGGTCACTATTACGTTACCAGACAATCCTTCCGTCGGTGCATTTTATGCGCCAGATGGTAGCAAAATCGGTACGACATTAACGTTTGACCCAACTCAAATAAGCAACGGTGCACTAAGTAATATATTGTTTAGAGCAAATCCAAATTACCCCGGGGATGATGACCAAAATGAAGTCACCCTGACTATCACTGGAACCGTGACTGATACCGCTGTATTTGATGAACTTGAACCTACAACGTCATCCGAACACTCGGATACCTTCACAACCACAGCAAGCTTTAACGTTATTCCTGTGGTTGACGATATTGTTGTCACAGACACCGATGGCAACCCATTGGTAGATGAAAATGGTGAGCCAGTAAAAGAGATACAAATAACGACCAATGAAGATCAAGTGGTGTCACTGGGTTCGTTATTATCTCCGGTTGCCATTTCACTGATCGACCTCGACGGCTCAGAGCAATTTGTGTCACTCAAGTTAACGGGAGTGCCTGAAGGGTTTTTCTTATTGGCCGACTCAGGTTACACGGTTAAGAATAACGGCGATGGAGTGTGGAGCGTGAAAATTCCATCGGATGCTGGTGCGTCTGTTGACCTTGGCGCTATCTCTGTTCAACCGCCCAAAAACTTCAGCGGTACCGCAGAATTTGGTATTGCTGTCTTTACCCAAGAATCGTTGCTTGGTGTCCCAACGCTTGCAACCGATTTGCCTAAGTTCGTTTTGGATGTGATGCCAGTTGGTGATGATATTGATGTGGATGCTACAGATTCGGTAGCGGGTTCAGAAGGCATTAATATCGATATTGATATTAACGCGTCGGTGGTCGATAAAGTCGATTCTATCTCGGGAAGTGGAATCTATAGCGAAAACGGCCCAGAGGTCTTGCGCGTTGAGGTGACGGGAGTCCCTGATAACGCGTCTATTTATTATTCTGATGGTACAACACTGGCCACCTTTGATAGTGCAGCCAAAGTATGGACACTGGATATTCCAGCACAGCAACTGGATAAAATCGTCTTCAATTCTGGCGAGCACAATAGTGATGATGGCAGTGTTCTTGGTATTACAAACCCACTGACGATCACGATTCAATCTGTCGATAAAGATGCGGAGAATGGAGAGCATCTTGGTGACCCAGTAACGATTAACGTTGCGCTCGACATCGATCCTATCAATGACCAACCGACGTTTGTGGCTGTCAGTGATCTAGAAACTCAAGAAGATACCACTATCGCGATAAATCAATTTTCTATTGCCGATATTGATGCAATCTACGATGACCCTGATGCCAGCTACACCTTAACGTTAAGCTTCGATGCTGATGTCCACGATGGATTGCTGGAATATGTTTCGTACCCGGGTGTTGACGTGATATTGAATGATGGCAATCAGTTACAACTGAGCGGAAAAGTCGCTGATATAAATGCGGCTTTAGCGGCAGGGAATGTCACTTTCAAACCTGCCGACGATAGTAATGACATTAACTCGGGCAGCGCGATCACCATGACTGCGGTTGTCGCTGACAACGGAAACAACGGTAGTGTCGATTCAAGTGGTACGAGTGCTTCATTGAGCAATCAAACCTCATTTCAGATCAGTGTAACGGAGGTGAATGACCAACCGGTCGTGAATGGCGATACCGTGACTCATATTATCAACGAAGCGGAAGGACAACTCATCAGCGGGATTAGCATCAGTGACCCAGATTATGTTGGCGGCTTTGCCGATGATTTGATGACGGTGACGCTAACTGTCAGCGATGGTGTGTTGTCGGTCAGCTTGCCTACTGGATCGACGCTATCGGTGTCTGGTGATAACAGCGATGCGCTGACGTTAACCGGAACCTTAACCGAACTTAATGCGTTACTGGATAACCCCGAAGACCCAAGCGGTGTCCACATCGATGCCAGCCTTGTCACGGGTAATGCGATTGATTTGCAAGTGGTCGCCAAAGACAGTGGGAATCCATCAGGAATTAGCATTGAAAGCGACCCTGAACAATACAGCATTGCAGTGACTCCGGTGGCAGATGCTCCCACCTTGAGCGTTGACCCCAACTTCAACTACATCAGAAACATAACTGCAAGTCAGACGGCAAGCTCCAATGGCATTGCGATAGTGGGCTTATTAGCCGCATTGACCGACTCTACCGAAGCGTTGACATTACAGCTTTCTGGGTTACCAAATGGGGCTAAGCTAACCAGTGAGAACGGTGAAATAACCCCTAATGCAGGAGTTTGGACGGTAAGCCCTGAGGACATAGAGTCGTTAAAAATCGATAGTGCTCCCGTTGGTGAGCATACTTTAAGCGTCATCGCGGTATCGGAAGAGTCAAATGGAGACACCGCATTCTCTGACCCTGTTAATGTACAGCTTAATGTTGTTCTAGATGCGACGGTGATTAATACATCGAATAAAACAGACGCACAGCAGCTGCTAGGAGAAGGAGAGAACAGCGCTTTAACTTCTGGTAGCGGTGATGATCGTTTAGAAGGTGGCTCAGGTAATGACGTTCTAGTCGGCGGTGCAGGGAATGACATGCTCCTTGGTGGGCAGGGTGATGATACGTTAGAAGGTGGCGAGGGTAACGATACATTAGAAGGTGGCCTTGGTTTCGATGTGCTGACGGGAGGAGCCGGAATGGATACCTTCGTATGGCATGAAATCGATAATGGGGTGACGGACACAATCACCGACTTTCATATTGAAGAGGGCGATAAAATTGATCTTCGAGATGTGTTGCCCGAGTTAAACGCGGAAAATGTCAACATGGAGACGCTACTCGCGCATGTCGACGCTGCGGTTTCTGGTGATGACGTTACGTTGACCATCCACCCTGATGGGGTGGGTTCAGGAGAGCAATCAATATTGATTGAAGACCTTGCACCGCAACTCCAATTAGTGGGCAATGATTCAAGCGATATTCTGTCGGCCTTACTCGATCAACATGTGATTATTCATGAGCTTTGAGGCTAGCTTTGTAGACTGGTTTTTTAGGTTGATGACTCTGTTGACGAGGGTTTTTTGGTAAACAAAACTTAGTCTTGTTTATTTCGGCAATCTTGTTTATTTCGGCAATCTTGTTTATTTCGGCAATAATGTTGTCTGTAATTAAAAAACTGTGAGTTTTGTCAGTAAAAGGCCATGAATTATCATGGCCTTTCTGTTTTATATCTATGGCGGAGAACGCTGCTCATCGTCATCAGAACTATCGTGATGAGTGCGATAGCCTGGGGAATTTAAAGGAATTATGTCGTTAACACACTGTTATCACTCCCGTAGGAGTTACCTACATATCCGTCCGCCGCGGGATCATTTTGCCATTCTTGGTCGTTGATGAGATAGCGAAACTCAAACTGTTTCTCTTTAGGTAGACGAATTTTAGTGGTGAATACTTTTTGGCGGTTGAGCTTCATCGGGGTTGATTGCCACTGGTTAAAATCGCCACACACGGCAATGCTGGTGACTGCTGGATCTTCCTTTGGCCATTGAAACGTCACTTCGACTTCATCTTTTGTTTTAAAATACCGTTTAATAAACATATCTATTCCTATTAGAAGTTAACTACCTAAAACAAAGCAAATTGAATGCCACCCCAAAAGTGCTGTATATCCTATGGACGCTTTTATGCTGCCTCCAAATTTGCATTTATATGGTGCAAAATGGTGCAATTTGGTGCAACTGATTGAGTATCTCGTTTTGCATGATTTTACGTGACTAAACCGGTTCGTCAAGGTGTTCAAACATCGTTTTATTAAAAGAAATAGCAATAGAAATAGATAAAGACAGAGAAATGAGCAATGAGAAGTGAGAAAGAGATAGCGGTACTTAAAAGACAACGTGCCCATATTTGGGCACGTTGTTGAGGGTCTAGTTAATGGCTTTAGGCCTAGAAGCCCATACATACA
>NZ_JBNGCJ010000714.1:0-978 GCF_049974785.1 Vibrio genomosp. F10 str. 9ZD137 | reverse complement strand
TTTTGTCCGCTTAATGCGGCGTTATGCATACAAGGGTTTTATCGTGAATCTAGAACAAAAAATACCGCCTGTAATTCTTACAATTATTTTTGTAGGAATAATGTACTTAACCAATTTATATCTAAAATTTACTCTTTTTGATTTACCGTTCAAAGTCGAAGTGCTATTAATATTTTTTATTATAGGCGTCACTTTTGCATTGGCTGGTGTAATCTCTTTTAAAAAACATAAGACAACACTCGATCCTATGAATACTGAAAATGTATCTACTCTCGTAAAATCAGGTGTTTATAGATACACTAGAAATCCAATGTATGTTGGCATGTTAATGGCTCTGTTGGGATACGGATTTTTTTTAAGCAATCCTATTAACTTGTTTATTACGGTCTTATTTATTTGGTATATGAATAAATTCCAAATAAAGCCCGAAGAGGTTTTTTTAAGTTCTGTTTTCGGAAACGATTATGACGAATATAAAAAAAGTGTAAAACGGTGGCTATAAATGCATGCATAACAAGTTGCTTAAACGGAACTAAAACAGTTGGTCATCGCTGCGCGATTTTAACCAACCATTTTAGTCCGCTTAGCAAGGCGTTAGTCTGCCTTAAACCTTATTGCACATACTCAGTTTTTGAATTCTATTATCGAGTTTCGTTGTGTATTCTTACGCTCATCAATTGGTGCGTTATGAGTTTTCTAAATACGCTCGCACCGCCAAATAATGCTGTCACTAATAGTCGTCTGCGTACGTTAAATTAAAAGGCAACTACGCTCCATTAGTTCGTACTTGTTTATAATGGCGTTACTCTGTTTTCAGTTTCCAATAGTGAAACCTTGAGTGTGTCATGTTTTCAAATGTGGACGCTAGTTTCTGAACCCTACAAAGGGTAAAGTGACCGAATATCAGCAAGTTATTGCTGGCTACAACGTTGTCCACGAGGCAACTAACAAGGGCTTTAAACGGAACAAAAACAGTTG
>NZ_JBNGCJ010000713.1:0-3580 GCF_049974785.1 Vibrio genomosp. F10 str. 9ZD137 | reverse complement strand
CAATTGGGGCGGGCATTGTCCAAGGTGGCAGAGCCACCACTTTTGAAATCAATTCCGTTTTGAACGCCATCCACACAATGCAGGTGTTCACTATTGGCGATAACATCCAAGGAATAAAATAGTTCACATTCATAACGATCGGTGTACCAAAGATAACCGGTTCGTTAATGTTAAATGTCCCAGGAATAATAGACATACGACCTATGGTTTTAAGGTGCGTCGCTTTTGAGCGCATCATCAGCACGACAAGGCCCCATGTGCCGCCCGCTCCCCCAACAAAGATAAAGAAATCAAGCACTGGGTTGACGAAGATCTTAGGCAGTTCCTGGCCCGCCGCTAATGCATCTTGATTCAATCCAAGGTTGACGATCAGTATTGGATAAAGAATTCCGACCACAACGACTTGTGAGCCATGTATACCCGCAAACCATAATAGTTGGATCAAGATGACGGCAAGCAAACAAGCAAAGAAAGAATCAGACGCTGCGACAATTGGCTTAAACAACTCCATTACAGCAGTTGGAATGTTCAATTCGTTGTAACCCAGCGTGACATTAAGCGACACAACAATCACCGTCAGCAATACGATGGGAATCAGTAAATCAAAGGACGCAGAAATCTTTGGCGGTACCGCTTCTGGCAGTTTCAAGCGAATATTGTATTTTAAAAGAAAGCGTTGAAACTCTGGAACAAAAAGACCACAGATTATCGCGGTAAATGCACCTGAACCTCCTAAATGAACGATGGGCATAATCCCACCGTGATCGGCGATGAATTGAACAGGGGCAACAGCCAATAGAAACGTAAACATCGACAACAAACCCGAGTTCAGCGCTCTTAGTTTGTAATGCTCAGCTAAATTAAACCCTATCGAAAACGCCGCATATAGGGCAAAAATACCCATACTGACTTGAAAAGCTGAAAGAATATTCCCTTGCCCAATCGCATCAACAACGGATTGCCAACCCGCTAAAAACGCGTTGCTGTTTCCCGGAGGAAACGCGAGAACAAGCAATAGTGAGCCAACGATTAAAAAAGGCATAGTCGCAACAAAGCCATCCTTCACGGCATTAACATGAGGCTGAGTTGAAACTTTATAAGCAACAGGGGTGATCACACGTTCTATGGTATGGGTAATCTGGTTCATAACACTCATAGCAACTTCCTTTATCAAAGTGATTTGTAGAGACCGATGGCCTGATCAAGGATGACATCCCCTTTCATCATTCCGTAATTCAGCATATCTATAAGGTCGCACGCTTTTCCTTCCTCATTGGCACGTTGCTTAAAGTGCTCAAATCTAAACTTTACTTGGGGCGCAACCAGGCACACATCATTTTCTAGTAGCCGTTCTTCAAACTCTGAGATTGAATACGCATTGATCTCACAAGAAACCCCCTTTTCATGGGCTGAGTTTTTCATTTTGGTCACGAGAATGCTGGTGGACATTCCTGCGGAGCAACATAAAAATATTTTCATCGTGGCTTTCCTAGTAGAAGAAATTAAGAGCCAAGTATAATCTTCAAAATAATGAATAAATAAATCACAAGTCACAGAGATGGATATATGAACAAATACGAGTATTAAAGAAGATCAAAAAAAGTAGCATAAGATTCTGATATATATGAAATAAAAACGATTATCTAAATATATATAAATATTCAATATTTTGAAGTATTTCTAATAAATTAAAAAACAGGCTTGTATTTGATGATAAATAAATAAGAAAGGCCCTGCCCTGACAAAGTAACAAGGCAAAGTGGTTAGAAAGGTATTAGGTATAAAACGGTTAGGCTTGAGTGTCTACTTAACCGTCATTTTATATGCGCCATACTGGCTATAAGTTGTTCACACTCTTCTTGCTGCATGTACCTAGGAACAGGATAGTTCCAGTGAGCTTCACGTAATGACTGCTGTGCAAGCTCTGAAACGTGTTCATCAATAATGACGTCAAAATGGCCGGGTAGATCCAGCTTTAGACACAATGCTTTAATGTAGTCGATGAATGCTTGCGCTTTAACCGTATCACTTGCACGGCGATCAACAATATCAAGAGTATCGGCTAGGTTTGCCAATCGACCTTTCGCTTCAAACTTTGAGTGCTCTAAAACATAAGGCAGTATGATGGCATTGGCTAACCCATGGGGTGTACCGTATTTCGCACCAATAGAGTGTGCGATGGCATGGGTATAACCTAAACTGGCTTTGGTAAATGCTAGCCCCCCGTAATAGGATGCCAGCGCCATTCTTTGACGTGCCGTTGAATTCTGACCAAACTTCACCGCTTTGACTAAATTCTCATCAATAAGTTTAATCGCAGCAATCGCATAGCGGTCGGTTTCAGCGGTTGCATTACCAGAAATATAAGCCTCAACAGCGTGTGTCAGCGCATCCATGCCCGTTTGTGCGGTAATGTGTGCGGGTAACGCCATCATAAGGCTGGGATCTAATGCAGCGGCAATAGGCACCAATTTAGGATCCATTAAAGGCGTTTTCAAATGCGTTTTTGGATCAGACACGACAGCGGCAACCGTCACCTCCGAACCTGTACCTGCGGTAGTCGTCAATACAAAAAGTGGCGCTGGCGCTTTCCACACTCGAAGAATCCCAACCAGTTTTTCAATCGGTTTTTTATTGGTAACGCAGGCCGCGATGACCTTTGCACAATCAATAGAAGATCCACCACCAATCGCGACAACACCATGGCATTTGTGCTTGTGGTATAACGCAAGCCCGGCTTCAACTTGATCATAAGTTGGGTCAGGGATCACGCCATTAAACACCTCACAATGAACCCCTACTCTTTCAAACTCAAAGACCAGCCTTTTGATAAACCCTAGCTTTTCAATACCTTCGTCTGAAACCACCAGCACTCGGTTAACGCCCATAATGGAAACACTGTGACAAAGCTGCGACAGTGAATCTTTGCCAAAAAACAAAGTGGGCTTTGAGATAGGAAGAAACTTAGCGGCAACCTTTAATACCCTCATGTACATTTTGTGCAGTAAGTAATAGAGCTTTTGTTCCATTATAAGTCTCTGTTTTGATGCCCCGATATACCTAGCCTAGGCAATACAAGTCGTTATCTCTAGTTTAAACGTCACCTTTTTCAAACTAAATGTTATTAATCTTAAACCTTTAGCGCTTAATCGTGAGCTCACGCCAATAAAGCATCAAGCGACTTTTCACCACAACATGCTAGTGAATCCTCATAATCAGGACATAACCGCTGAATAAAAAACCATCAGAAAGCACATAAGTAGTCACCCAATGCACTGCGCTTCCCGCCTTTAGCCTAATAAAACCCTCTTACTAATAGAAATGTCAGCACAAATCAATTCATTTTTAGTCTAAGTGCACGAAACAAACTCTGGCTCAAATTAACAGACAAAAATGTTGCACCAAAGATTTGTAACGGAATAATAAGGATGTTGCAGATATGTAACACACAACATAAATATCAATACCAAAAATTATAACTATTAATCTTTTATAACTAATTTATTCAGACAGGAAAAATGATGTACAAAAAAATAATGCTCGCCACCCTTGGCAGCGCAGCGGCAGGCAATGTTGCAGC
>NZ_JBNGCJ010000712.1:0-892 GCF_049974785.1 Vibrio genomosp. F10 str. 9ZD137 | reverse complement strand
ACCGACTGAGCTATCCGGGCAACGAGGTGTATTAAACGGTTTTTCTCTTTTAACGTCAACATTAAATTGCAAAAAAAATATCGTTTGTTGTTTTTCTATACTCAGTGAGGTCTTTTTGCTCATTATTCACCATGAAACGTCTGTATATGGTGATTCTGATGAGGTTTGAACACTCTACCTAGCTTGAATAAGTATAAAAAAAGCACACTAGAAAGCGTGCTTTTTACTATCAAATAATAGAATTACTGCTTAACAGTGAACTTGTTCACCCAGGTTTCTAATTCATTAGAAAGAGAGGCGAGTGTTTGTGTGCTGTCATGACTTTCTGTAACAACGCTACTGAGCTGTGTGCCACTTTCTTCGATCATGTTGATTCTCATCGATATATCGTCCCCAACCTGTGTCTGTTCTGCGGCCGCTGTGGCAATTTGATGGCTCATTGCAGAAATAGACTCAAGTGCCACTACAATTTGCTGTAAGGCTTCTGAGGCATTTTGAGACTCGGTGACGGTACTTTGACTGGTCTCAGCACAGACTTCCATAGTATCAATGGCCTTACGAGAGCCTTCTTGTAGGTTATGAATCATCTGTTGGATTTCTTTGGTACTGTCCTGGGTTCGACCTGCGAGGTTGCGAACTTCATCTGC
Source organism: Vibrio genomosp. F10 str. 9ZD137 (assembly GCF_049974785.1). Classification (NCBI taxonomy): domain Bacteria; kingdom Pseudomonadati; phylum Pseudomonadota; class Gammaproteobacteria; order Vibrionales; family Vibrionaceae; genus Vibrio; species Vibrio genomosp. F10. The sequence continues at coordinate 245 of NZ_JBNGCJ010000712.1, read as the reverse complement.
TACCACCGCAAAACCGCGACCTTGTTCACCTGCACGCGCTGCTTCTATCGCTGCATTTAGCGCGAGCAAGTTAGTTTGCTCGGCAATACCGCCGATAACATCCAGCACTTTTACAATGTTGTTTACATCATTATCTAGGTCAGCCACCGCTTGACTGGCGGTACCTAATTGGGTCGCCAGTCCTTCGATATTATGCACGGTATTGTGGATCAACTGCTGAGTAAGATCGGAAGAGGGGTTCAGCA
>NZ_JBNGCJ010000711.1:0-18514 GCF_049974785.1 Vibrio genomosp. F10 str. 9ZD137 | reverse complement strand
GCCGTTAATTTCAGACTGGCTCTGGTTGTTGCCAATTTGGTTTGATCGGTTGGCAGTGTTTTTTTCTCTTCCCGCATGTTCATTGCTGAATAAATGGCGATCATGGCGACGAATAGCGTGGCATAAACGGGAACGCGCATTAGGTCTTGGGTGCTTTCTGGTTCCGCTAATCCGAGAAGATGAAAAATACTAGCCATAAACTCTACATCGTACATAGCGGCCCCGATTAGCGTGACAAAGATACCCACACTTGAAGCGACACGAAGTTGGATTTGTAAAACTCGCGGCCACAATTCTTCTTTGCCTTGCTCTTTTAAGGTGTCATAGGCTAACGCCTCATCCGCACCGCTGGCCAACGCCATCGCTAATCCACTTAATATTCGATTGATCATAAATACGATGAATACCAAGTTTGGGTTACCAGTAGGCACCACGGCGATCATGGCTATTTCAATAAACATGACAATTGACGATAACACCACGAGCTTCTTGCGCCCTAAAGTGTCGGCAAATGCGCCTGACGGGACTTCAGCAAGAACAATGGTGCCTGCCCAAACCACGTTAAGTATGGCAAATTGAGATAGGGTTAAGCCGTAATCTAAATAGAGTAGGGTGAATATAGGGTAATAAAAACGCGCAAAGTAGCTACTTCGAAATATTAAGAAGTAGCGGACATTATCTATTTTAAGGATCTCTTTGAGCGTCATGAATTCTCTTCATTTGTGACAATACACTCATTATGTATATACCCTACAGGCTTTTAAATCATGGTATTGTTGCAAAAACTCTTAAGTTTTTGGTTTAGGTTCTACCTTGTTATAGGTACATATCGGTTCATGTCTTCCAGTCAACAACTCTGTAATACGAATTTGATAAATATTCAAGCAAGTATTACGGCTATTTAAACTTGATGTGCTCTTCATACCTGAGTGAGATTAAAAATTGTAACAATAGAATAACCCAGGCCTGAAAATCATTTCTCCCTACTTGTTTATCGATATAATGCTCGCTGGTGTAATATTATCTTTAAAAACAGGGGATTAAGATGGACCTTACTGTATTTGCAGTGCTACTAATGGGATCAGCTAGTATTGTCGCGATCATCGTAGGCTTATACCTAGGGCTCTCACGAGCAGCGAGCTAAGCCAGCAGAAAGTCGCTCTATTATGGGCGACTTTTTACTTGCAGACACACCGGAAAGTAGATGAAACTTAATGGAATCTAAATTCTAGATCTCACTCTTAAAACCACTTCTGTTTAGATAGGCGTTAGCTGTCATCTAGTAATAATCTGATCACCCCATCATCTTCTTTTATTGTGAAAGATTTCGTTTTTTAGGGTCATCACTTAAGTACTCGACAAACTCAATTTCAAAGCCAGCAGGGTCAACGAAATAGACATTTTTTCGGTAAGGTTCAACAGCCCCATCTTTTGCGATTGGAAAGCCCGCTTGATTCAAACGCTTAATTACCGCCTCAATGTTATTGGTCTCATAAGCAAAGTGTGCAAGACCAACTTGATGCCCTGATAAGTCTCGATTTTCTCCTTCACCATGATCGCTCATTGCTATGTACTGGTACTCATCACCAAAGTGAAGCCAATTGCGAGGTTTACCGTACCACTCACCTTGCCCTTCATCGCGCACTGTCCAATGAGGAAATACCGCTTGATAGAACTTCAGCATTTTAGGGATATCTTTAACGACTAAGTTTACATGTTCTAGTTTAATCATACGTCTCTCTTTAAGGTTTCTTTTGAGTCAATAGAAACAGCATAAAACCTTAAGTTAAGTTGAGGTAAAGCACTTTCTTGATCTATTTTTTATTAATAATGATAGCGTATTGTTTTTTGCCTGATTAGAAAGAGTTGTCTAGTTTTTAGCTAGGCCATTTTTTCAGGAAAGAAGGTGAACAGGTCGTCAATCAAATTTTACTGGCTGGTGACAAAGGGAGCCTTGTTTTTCATAAAATGGTTTTGCTCGAAAGTTTGAGCAACCCACAGTTAGCGAATGCCCATGTACGGGTAATATATATGATTAACGAATGCCAGGAAGTGTTAGAAGTTCTTGCTGTTTGTTTAAAATAAACTCGATAAACGTCGACAACTTTTTCGATCGCGTTCTCGATTCATGAAATACAAGATAAAAGCTGATCCCATCTGGCCAGAGCGCTTCGCATATCGGTACAATTTCTCCATTGCCTATGGCGGAATGCGCATCAAAATACGGGACATAGATCATTCCTAGGTCCGCTTTTGCGGCTCTTACTGCCTGCTTTGGAGACTCTAGTAACAATCCAGAGTTCGGGAAGATGGCATGCTGTTTATTACCTTGCTTAACTAACCACGGAAACCCCTTGCCCTTCACACCAATATTCACCACCTCGTGTGTCTGTAACGACGCTAAATCTAGCGGCTCACCGTGTTCTTTCACCCACTTAGGAGAGGCATAGATACCGTACTGTAACCCAAACAAACGTCGCTGCTTCAGATCAGAGTCTGATAACGGCCCCTGACGAAATGCGATATCAATTCTATCTTCGTAGAAATCAAGGTTTTCGTTACTGCCAACCATTTCGATGTTGAGTCTTGGGTAGGTCGATTTAAATTCGATGACCCAGTCACTGAGTGGCCAATCAACAAATTGTAATGGGGCTGTGATACGCAACGTGCCTGAGACCTGCGATTGGTTGTCTTGCCAATCTTTTAATGATTGGTAACCCAATTCGAGCTGTTTGGTTAGAGCCAAATACTCCGTCCCAGACTGGGTTAGTTGCATGCTTCGCGTATTTCTAACCAGCAACGTTACCCCCAATTGACCTTCCAGGTTGGCGATACGTCGACTCACTGTGCTGGTCGGCACGCCTAATTCGAAAGCAGCTTTCGAAAAAGACCCCATTTTAACCACCGTCGAAAACCATAAGCTCGCTTCAAGATCCATATTTATCCCATTTATGACAAGCAGACTTCCACTTTATCCTACTAATAACATTAATCAATACCACTTATGATTGATACCTCATTCACAAGGAGTCTTATTATGTTTAAAACAACGGCTGTAATTGGTGCTACTGGCATGCTGGGTTTACCTGTCGCAAAACAACTCGCTCATGAGGGCTATACTGTTCGCATCATTTCTAGAGATTCATCTAAAGCTCGTAAGATGTTTCAAGGGCCGCAATTTGAATTTGTCGAAGCCAACTTATTTAACCAAGAGAGCTTAACTGCCGCATTGAAGGATGTAGAAGCTATTCACATCAACCTCAGTGGGAACAGTCCTGAGACTTATCTCCAAAATCACATTGAGGGAACACAACACATTCTTGACGCTGTCGATAAATCGACCATCCAACTAATCACCATGATTTCAACCGCGACGGCGTATGAAAAAAATAGCTTCAGAATCGATACACAGGCAAAACTAGAAGCAGAAAACCTGCTAAAGAACAGCGGTATACCTTACATGGCCTATTTGCCAAGTTGGTTTTTCGAGACCCTGAACTTATTGGTTGACCAAGAAACAGTAACCACGATGTGTGAGTCAACGAAACCGCTGCGATGGATCAGCGCTGGTGATTATGCCAAGGCTGTCGTGCAAAGTTATAAGCTGCCAGAGCTATACAATAAGCGACTAACTCTACTAGGACCGGAAAGCCTGGCCATCACCGAAGCTGCAGATTTCTTCGCAAAAGCAAAAAAACTAGCCAGATATCACATGACAGAGAGTGAGGCTTGGGAGTACGCCAAAGAATTGGGTGATGACACGCTACTGGATGCGGTCGATTTATTGTCATACACCGAGAAAGTGGGAGAAGAGCCAGACCCTATCACTTTAGACCACCCACTTACGGCTTCAACACGTCTATCCGATTGGTTAAAGGCAAACTAAATGCTGGTTGCACAAGAGGGCTCCCATGTATTGGGAGTCTCTATTGTTTATCATAATTAATACGGCTACTGCTCCGATTTAATACGAAGTCATCAAGGTAAGTTAGACAGTATGAGCTGACTCGATTTTGTCTATTTCCCTACAACTACAACTACAATCGTAATGGCTAATCAAGAAGGCGGTTATGATGATTTCTTTGCGGTGAAGATTGACCTATGGTCTACTATTAAGTCATGAACTATCAATGAGTTAATTATGGATCCTCTAACGCAGGGTGTGCTGGGTGCTTCTTTGTCACAATCAGCGAGCAAAAAACAGCACTTGGTTATAGCCGGAGTGTTTGGGCTACTCGCTGGAATGGCACCAGATTTGGATGTGCTCATTCGGTCACAAAGTGATCCGTTGCTGTTTTTGGAGTTCCATCGACAATTTACTCATTCACTCTTATTTATCCCTATTGGTAGTGTGATTTGCGCTCTGGTTTTACATCATCTGTTTGGAAAGCAGCGTGGGCTTTCGTTTAAGCAAAGTTGGTTATATTGCGCTCTGGGCTATAGCACTCATGCGTTGTTGGATTCCTGCACAACGTATGGTACTCAGTTGTTTTGGCCTCTTACCAATGAGCGTTATGCTTGGAACACCATTTCTATTATCGATCCTGTATTCACGCTACCCATATTGATACTACTTATTTTTGCAACGGTTAAGCGAACACCTTGGCTTGCACGGGTTGCGTTTCTTTGGGTTATGATTTATTTGACGTTAGGGATGGTGCAAAGGGACAGAGCTGAAACCGCTGGATGGGAATTAGCGAAAGAGCGGCAGCATGCACCGATTCGGTTAGAAGCAAAACCAAGTTTCGCTAATCTTTTGGTGTGGAAAGTGGTTTACGAAACCGAGGAAGACTACTACGTAGATGCCGTGAGAGTGGGCGCATCAGTAAGAAAATACCCCGGTGAATCCGTTGCTAAGCTCAACGTCAGTAGAGACTTTCCATGGCTTGACCCGAATTCGCAACAAGCGAAGGATATTGAACGTTTCCGTTGGTTTTCCAATGGGTATTTAGCGCAAGATCCAGCCGATGAGATGCGCATCATCGACGTGAGGTATTCAATCGTACCCAACCAGCTTAATGCGTTATGGAGCATCAAGCTATCAACAATCTCTAATATGGATGCGCACGTAGAGTACACAACACACCGAGACAATACTCCAGACTCCAGACAGCTCTTTTTTAATATGCTGTTAGCAGCACCGATGGATTAAATTAGGTTTGTAAGTGCTTGGCCAAGGTATAGACCGAGCAATGTAAATGTGGCATATCGAGTTTTTTAATGACTTAGCATTACACCAACTCTCATGGTAATGCCTATATTCGTAAACAAGATCAAACGGCTAACGTAGCGTTCGAGACCAGGTTAAAGGAATAATCAGCATTTGGTGATGGTTGCGACGGGGTGAAAGTGTTCGGTGAAAACGCTTGTTCCTCAATTTTTAACTAACTCGTTGAATCGTTTGAACAGAAAGTCTAAAAACAATCGAATCCGTTTGGGCTGGTATTTCTTGCTGGTATAGAGAACATTCAAGTTTGCGCTAGATACTGACGTTGATGTATTGAAATTCTTCATATAACCGTCAAGTACGGTGATCAGGCGTCGGTTATTAATATCGGCTTGCACATCTAGGATCGATTTCAGTGCTATTCCTGCCCCCTCTAATGCCCAACTTCTAATCACTTCACCATCATCTGAAAATCGCTTAGGGGTTACCGTGATAGATGTGTTCTTGTCTTTCTCCCTGAAGCGCCATGTCTTTAACTCTTCATCACTGCTCAGCATGACTAGGCAATTATGGTTAACCAAATCCTGTGGTGTTAATGGTTCTCCATGTTTGGCTAGGTATTCCTGTGATGCACACAGCACTCGTTGACTTGGTGCCAGTTGTCGAGAGATCAAGCTGCTATCAGCAAGCTCTCCATATCGAATCGCAATATCCATCCCAGACTCTGCAATATTGGATACTTGATCGCTCAAATAAAGATACGGCACAACATCTGGGTACTGTTCAGAGAACTCATTCACTATACGAAGAATATATTGTTTACCAATGTCCTTTGGCGCTCCGATTCTTAACGTGCCTTTTACCGCTTTCACATCATTCTGAATAAGGTTCTCTACCTCACCGACATCCTCTAATATTTCAAGGCAGGCTTTGTAATACAGTGAGCCAGAATCGGTCAGTGATACATGTCTCGTGCTTCGATTTAGTAGTTTCACACCATACCTTTCCTCTAGAGCCTGTAGCCTTGCTGTGACCGTTGCCGGAGAAAGGCCTAGTTCACGCCCCGCAGCGGCTAATCCTTGGTGTTTCACAATGCTCACGAACATGGCCATATCAGAAAATTTATCCACTCTTCCTCCTATTGTTCAGTCTATATGAATAATGTATTTGCATTTTAGCTAATTATTAAAATTTGGCGAGGGAATATAATGGTGCTCATGGACGAGAGGTTGTACAGGGTAACTCAGTATGATTCACGAAAATCAAACGGACATAATGACGACTAGTACGCCAACCCGTAAACGAATAATGAACATTAACCGAGCAGAATAAGAGCAATGTTATGAGTAAACTATTCCAGAGAACAAACTTAAAAGATCTAGGGTTAAAAAATCGCGTTGTCATGGCCCCCATGACTCGCGCTCGCACAAGTCAACCGGGCAATATACCCAATGAAATGATGGCGACTTATTATCAACAACGCGCTAGCGCGGGTCTTATTATCTCAGAGGCGACTCAGATTTCTGATGACTCACAAGGGTACTCATTCACGCCCGGTGTTTATACCAATGAACAGGTGAAAGGTTGGCAAGCCGTAACGAAAGCAGCAAAAGATCAAGGTGCAGCAATATTCTGCCAGTTGTGGCACGTAGGCCGAGTTTCTCACCCAATCTTTCAGAAGGGACAACGACCGGTCGCGCCTTCTGCTCTAGCGCCTGTTGAAACGAAGGTTTGGATTGCTGATGAGCAAGGAAACGGCCGCATGGTCGATTGCGTGCAACCCCGCGAGATGACTCAGGTTGATATCGACCGAGTTGTTCAAGACTTTGCTTACTCAGCCAAACGAGCTATCGACGCAGGTTTTGATGGCGTAGAGATCCATGGCGGCAATGGCTATCTTATCGATCAATTCCTTCGTACCAACTCAAACCAGCGCATGGATAGTTATGGTGGCACCCGAAGTAACCGTATCCATTTTCTTCTTCAAGTGGTTGATGCCGTGATCGAAGCCATTGGGGCAGATAAAGTGGGGGTTCGCCTTGCCCCTTTCATCACATTTAAAGACATGAATTGCCCTGATATTGTTCCAACAATCCTTGAAGCATCAAAAGAACTGCAAACTCGTGATATTGCTTACATGCACTTATCAGAAGCCGATTGGGATGATGCACCAATGATACCTGAACGCTTTCGAATCGAACTGCGAGAGATCTTTACGAACACAATCATTGTCGCGGGCAGTTACAACCAAGAACGCGCTGAAGAAGTGCTAAACAAAGGCTACGCTGACCTCGTTGCCTTCGGACGTCCATTCGTATCGAACCCTGATTTGGTGTCGCGTTTGGAGCATGGCCATGAACTCGCAGATCTCGATAATACGACTCTATTTGGTGGAAATGCGCATGGTTATATTGACTACCCAGCATTCAACGAGATTTAATTCACGATTGGAGAGAAAGCAAGAAACACATAAATGTGATCGCTATAGCAATAATTGCCTGCTTCCCCATGGCTTCTCAAGCACGGGATGTACAGACTTACGTTGGCGTTAATTACGAGCGGGGTCATCTTAACGTCGGAGGCCATCAAGCGAATGTTGGTGGCCTTAAATTCCTGTCTGCAAGTGAACTAGGATGGGGAAATATTAAAGGTACGGCGTCAACGCTCACAGGAGATGGTGCTGATTACGATCATTATAGTCTTGGTGTCGAAAAGCCTATCGTCGAGTCGGCTCAATGCTGACCCGAAGATAAACAGAAGCGTAAATCGAAAAGCATTAAAGTTGAGCAATTCCGTAGTCAAGCGCACCAATGATCGCCGCGACTTGTGCGTGATTACACTCCTCGTCGGTCACTTTTTCACTGTCAGGGTACACTTCTGTGGTTGTGCCAAATTGACAATGACTCAGTCCACCGCAAAGAGACAGTGCTTTCAATGGGTAGTTAATTACGCCGTGTTGAACAACATCTGATCCAATAATTTGATTGTTTTCATCTGGCGGAGCGATATGAGTCACCTGCTTAACCGACTGAATCACCGCACGCTGAAATTCTTCCGCTGGGTTTTCTGTATCACCAACGGTATAGAATCCATCAGGAATAGAACCTTCGATATATGGCTGACCATCACGAGCGGCGAGGGCTGGGCGAAATTCGGTCTCATCGCTGTCGGTGGTTTCGTGAAGATCGACATGGATGTAAAGTTCACGGTTTAACCCTTTCACCATTGCCATGAGGTTAGCGGACTCTTCAGAAGGTGAGTTTTCATAAAAAGAACGGTTAGGATCGACCGCATTGGGATTCCAGCGATTTATCGTTTCATAACCCCAAGGGCTGACACAGGGAGCGACAACAATATTGAAATACTGGCTGTAAAAATCGGCTTGAGTTTCAACAAATTTCAACGCCCCATGAACACCACTGGTTTCGTAACCGTGAACGCCACCCGTGATCAGTACGGTGGGTTTGTTCTCATCCCATTGGCGAGTTTTGATGCAAAAGAGTGGGTATCGTTCTGGGTCATACGACAATGCGCCGTACGGTTCGACATCAAACTGCTTAGCTAGGGCTTGAATCTTAGGGAGCACATCTTGGCTGTATTCGCGTTTTATGCTGGTTTGATCTCGCCATTCTGTGCGTTCTTTGTCGCCCCATGGCTGGCCGGGAGTGCCGATGTGATATGTGGATGAGCGGGTCATGACTTTACCTATTATTATTGATTTTGAATGAGCTTATGATGACTAGGAAATGAGAGCAATCATTATTGACTAACAGTATGAATACGAAGCAATAGATAAGTGTTTTAACTGATCATTAATGTCCGTTTATTCGCATTTTTATCAGCCGTCTTTATTTTTCTACCCTATCTACAACTTATAACTGTGCATTTTTAATAACGTCGGTTAAAGTTGCTTCGGTTTGTGCGCCCACCAAAATTTGTTTTTGATTGATGATGAAGGTCGGAACGGCGTTGATACCGGCCTCAAACCATTGTTGCTCTGTGACGGCAACGGCTTGTTTCCAGCTATCGTCATTGATCACTTGCTGGGCAACATCGGCATTGAGCCCAACTGACCGAGCAATGTTACATAACGTCTCTGCGCAGTTAATATCAAGCTGCTGAGTAAAGTACGCGTTAAATAGTGCCATTTTAAGGCTGTATTGCAGGCCAAACTGTGCCGACCACATTAACAGTTGGTGGGCCTTGCGAGTGTTATAGATTTTCATGTCCTGAGAAAAGTTGAAGGTAAAGTTGAGCTCTAGACCCAATTGATAAATCGACTGACGAGCACTTTCACTCGCATCACTCGTGATCGCGTATTTTTCAAAGGTATATTGGTATAAGTCCATGCCTTCTGATGGCATTGCTGGGTTTAGCTCAAACGGATGCCAATGAATTTCCAGATGGTCACTTAATGCGAGACGGTCAAGCACGCGCTCTAGCCTTAGGTAGCCGATGACACACCAAGGACAAACAACATCTGAAACAATGTCGACACGCAATGCCATTACACTCTCCTTTTCATTCTCCTTTCAACTCTCCCATAGAGTATAGAGGTGACGGCTCCATTTGTTTTATTAAAAAGTGCCCTGAATGCCCAAAATTGATGGTGTTATTAGAACTGAGTAATCCTCACGTTGTATTAAAACCGCGGTCAAATGGTGGTTGAGACGACAGAAAAATGGCCTACGCCCCTTTGCTGATAAATGGGGATGAGGAAAAAGGGGGACGGTATTCAACAGAAACGCCTTTATAATGGGCTTATTGCACGCTTACACTCATCATTTAAGGAATTGAATACGTATGGAAAACGTGAACTATGCGAACGTTATTTTACACGCATTTGATTGGCCATATGCTCTAGTAAAAGAGCGCTCTGAAGCCATCGCCAAGGCCGGTTATAAGTCGGTATTGATCTCACCGCCGATGAAATCACTAAAGCAACCTAATGGCACAAAATGGTGGCAGAGATACCAACCTCAAGACTACCGAGTTATCGACAATCAGCTTGGAAATACTCACGATTTCATCGACATGCTTGAAAGCTTAGCCAAGTACGATATCTACGTTTATGTCGATGTGGTGTTTAATCATATGGCAAATGAATCGTCTATCCGTAACGATTTACAATACCCGAGCAAAAAAGACTTAAAGCACTATCAAGACAACGCAGAACACTATCAATCTCTTCGTTTATTTGGTGACTTATCTGAACCACTGTTTACACAAGATGATTTTATCGAAGCATTTGGAATAGAAGATTGGTTCGATAAATGGCAAGTACAAAATGGCCGTATCACCGGAGGCCCATCGGATCCTGGGCTACCTACGTTAAGAGACAGTGAGCGTGTGATTGAGCTACAACGACAGTATTTGCAAGCATTAAAAGACCTAGGGGTAAAAGGATTTCGGATTGATGCGGCGAAACATATTACGCTAAAACAGCTTCAAAAGGTTTGGAGCGAAGATATGACGCAAGATGTGCATATCTTCGGTGAAATTATCACCGATGGCGGCGCGACGCGTGAAGAGTATGAACTGTTCCTAGAGCCATATTTAAAGGAAACACGCCTTGGTGCGTATGACTTTCCACTGTTTCAGACGGTATTTGATGCACTACAACCAAACGGAAGCTTAAAATCGTTGGTGGATCCTTATTGTTTTGGGCAAGCATTATCCAAGCGTCGAGCGATCACCTTTGCTATCACTCACGACATCCCCAACAACGACGTGTTTGAAAACTTAGTCATGAGTGAAGACAACGAATGGCTCGCTTACACTTACATCTTAGGGCGTGATGGCGGTGCACCGCTTATCTACAGTGATCTGGATACGAGCCAATTTAAAGACAGCAATGGTGCTCCGCGTTGGCAAGATATTTGGAACGACCTGCGGATTATCAAACGTATTGACTTTTATAATCGCATGCACGGTCAGCCAATGAAAAAAATCGAAGCCAGTGAAGATGTATTGATCTTTGGCCGTGGTGAAGAGGGCGTTGTGGTTCTTAACAAGTCGAAGCGAGCAAGTACAGTAGAGATTTCAGTCGATGGCACATGGTGTGATTGGCTTACGGGGCAAGTTAGCGAGGCGAAAAATAATCGTCTAACACTGATGATAAATCCTTGCAGCAGTATGATGCTCGTTAAGCACTTTTCTGAGTGAGTTCCTTATGAGTGAGATCCCTTTTGTGTGAGTTCACTTCTGAGTAAGTGCTATTCTGTGCCACCTCGGTCTAAGAACGCGTTACAGTGGTTGGCCCAAAATGAGAGCCGCCACTTGATCGCATTCATTCTCACTTCCAGCGAAAAGCTGTTCTACAATGAGTGCCTTTTTTTGCCCTGACATGGATCGTTTTTTCGCTTCTCTAACGAGCAGTGCTATTTGAATTTGTGCATCTAACGTTGTTGATTCCAGTGGTTGCCATGAGGAAATAAGACGGCTAAATCCATCGAGTTTTAATGCAGGTGCTAGGTTGACTGCTTCAAACTTAACCAGTGTTAATAGTGCTTCTTGATAGGCATCTTCTGGTGAACGTTCATCTTGTGCAAGCTGATCTAATAGCGAAGCGAGCAACGTATCGGGTGTGATTTGCCCGGATTTCTTTGGGAATTTAAGATCCAAACGAGAAGAAAAATCGATAGATTGAACACGGCTGTATGGAAAAAAAGTGAGGCTATTTAAGCAATCGAGTGGGATCCAAATGGATTCTCCCGGCTTTACCGCGTATTCATTTTTTCCCAAACGGACCAGCATCATGCCTTCGAGCACACGAATTAGGCGATGCTTGATTACCTGTCTACGAGGGGTCGTGGTTAAGAAATCGTATTGGGCAATGTGATGTTGAACCGCGTAATGCATGGGTTAGGCCTCAGTGTTTGGGGCGACAAGATTACCTTTTCTAGAAAAAAATGCCAATAGAACGCAAGCCTAATCACAAATATCTGGTCAGACCTTCTTGGTTCTGAGAACTCTATTGCTGATTACCAACGTAACTATGAGTAGAATAGGCGAGCTTTTTTTTATTACGTAGTAACTAATGACTTCAAATACTGATCCTTACCTAGATATTCGTCCTTACAATGACGAAGAAATCCCCGCAGCACTTGATCGTTTAATTCATGATGAAGAATTCATCAGTGCGATCCTTCAGCATCGTTTTTCCAATCATGCGCCTTGGTTTATGGCGGTTATGAGCCCATTTGTTAAAGTGTATTTGAAATTTAAATGGAAAAAATTGAACAGCATTGAAGCCATTCAGAATGAAGTGAAGAAGTACCTGGTCAATACACTCAAGACGACAACAAAGGGTGTCACATTCAGCGGTTTGGATAAACTCGATAAACAGACGTCTTATTTGTTCGTATCGAACCACCGAGATATCGCGATGGATCCGGCGTTAGTCAACTATGGTCTCAATGAAAGTGGTCATAAAACAGTAAGAATTGCGATAGGTGATAACTTATTGAAAAAGCCGTGTGCAACGGAGTTAATGCGCCTAAATAAGAGCTTTATCGTCAAGCGTTCTGCCAAAGGACCACGTGAGATGATGAAGATGCTTGGCACTCTTTCGGGGTACATTAAGCATTCTCTGGATTCGGGTAATTCGATTTGGATAGCACAAAAAGAAGGCCGAGCAAAAGACGGCAATGATTTCACCGATCCAGCGATCCTAAAAATGTTCCATGTTGAAGGTAGAAAGCAAAAAATCAGTTTTGGCGACTACGCTAAATCACTCCGAATCGTGCCAGTTTCGATCTCTTACGAGAACGATCCATGTGACATTGCTAAAGCCCGTGAACTTTACGCGAAAGCGACTCATGGTGAGTATGAGAAAGGCGAGTTTGAAGATATTGAAAGTATCATTCAAGGCATTGTGGGTGACAAAGGGAAGGTTCATGTCGCTTTTGGTGATGTCATCATTCAATCATACGAAACACCCGATGAACTTGCCGCAGAGTTAGATCGTCAAATTCACGAGAATTACAAACTGTTTCCAATTAATTCATTAGCTGCAGACATGGATGCCGATGTCGGGCCGGAAACGCGCAAAATCTTGCAGGAAAAGCTCGAACAATTGCCTCTCGATGCGCATAAGTACTTGCTTAATAGTTACGCAAACCCCGTGCATAACCAGAGCTAAATTGAAACTGAACCTCAATTTAAAAGAGATGCCATCGCGCATCTCTTTTTGTATCAGTTGGTTTGTCCGATGTTGCAACAGCAGCGATAAGGACAGCATGAAACTGTCTATTCTTTACCCTAAAAAACACCAGACTATAACCCTCATCTCGTATTACTTGATGATTAAGGTTTAACGAATATTAGGGTTGAATGAGCAGCTGGTTTTAACGAGCCACTGCGCCACCAAGCGTAAGATTAGAAGGCCATTGAGTGATGGTATTGCCCCCAAGGTAGATATTGCCATTCACCGTCATCGTATCTGGAAATGTAGTGATAGCGGATCCGCCAATAAACAAACTGCCTTCAACAACAATCCCTTCAGGTAACTGCTCTAATGGGGTTCTTATCACGCTTAAATCCCCTTTAACCCTCATCCTAGGCGGCAAGGTCGCGACAAGGGTATCGGTTAGGTTGATGTAGCCGCCCACTTTCACGCCACCGGGCCAGCGAGTGAGCTTTGAGCCAAGCAAGTTCGCATAACCTCTAATTGCCGTTCCTTTCTGAATCCGGCTTAAGTCGCAGTTGGTGGCTTCAAGGCTCCCATTTATCTCTAAACCATTTGGCAGCTTTTTGATTGATGTTTTGGAAATGTTCAGGTTCCCTTTCACTACAAGGCCATCAGGGAGTGAAGTATAGGGTTTATTGCGCAGATCGAGATTGCCGTAGTTATCTAAGTGATTAAGAATTTGGTAATGATCAAGTGGCTCACCAGAGGTGATAGGAGACAAAAACAACAGCAGTACGAAAAGGAAAACAGCTTTCATGCAGAAGGGCCAAGCGTAACGGATTCAATGGTCAGTATCGTTAGGATGGCTCAACGATTCAATGGTGAGTCCAAAAAACTGTGATATTTACTCGGACAAGTGGGTAAGAAAGCTTAAGACCAGAGCAGGGGGAAATCAACATGGAATGAATAGAACAAGAGTAGAAAGCCACCCTCTAAGTAGTAAGGTGGCTCTCATTTAGTCAGGTGTTAGCGTCGAAGAGAGCGAGTCTTCAATTCAAAAATCAGCTTTTCTGCACTGACTTCAAATTGAAAGCGCACAACGGCTTCTTTTGATTCGTCAGTAATATCTGATATTTCATATTCAACCTTTGCACACACTTCTTTTGCGAGCACGAGGTATTTGTCTAGCTCGACTTTAAGTTGAGAGGGATCGTTGGAATAGATAGTGACTTCGGAAACATCATCTCCTTCCTTAATGATGAAACCAATCTCACCTGCACTGCCGCAAGCTTCACATACTTCATTATTGAATTTATCAATGCTCATCACATATTCTCCTAAATAAACTCACGACATACTACCTATCAATTTGATCTCTATCCACAAAAAAAGAATGGACTTTAGCAATTAAGAAACCGAATGTTATACTGTTTTATGACGCGTATAATCTTAAAATAGAGAACAATGGCCCCAAAAAGTGTGAACCTGGTCGAATAAATACGCAAGCTAACAGCAAAAATACACAAGAACCTTTAACCCTGAGTTGTCTATTGCTTGGATATGTAACATCATTCCGGTCAATGAGTTGTTGGCAATGCATATCAATACTATTTGATCGTTTCTATACCTAACGTTAACGTTAACGTTGGTTTGATTCTGATGAGCCATTTGGGTGATGCGACCTGCAACGATCCGATATTTATAGCTGAACCTACTTAAGCTCAAGGCTGAGTTAAGTAGTTAACAGAGAGAAGATTCTAACCATGCCAAAGCGTAGCAAAGAAGATACTGAAATTACCATCCAAAAAATTATGGATGCAGTTGTCGACCAGTTATTAACACTCGGTTATGACAATATGTCGTACACCACGTTAAGCCAGCAAACTGGAGTATCTCGCACAGGTATTAGCCACCATTTCCCTAAAAAAACCGACTTTACCGCCGCACTCGATGGTCGAATCTTTAAAATTTTTGTCGAGCACCTTGATTTCACAGGCGACCTATCTCTGTTTTCAGAGAGCTGGATTTCGGCTTTAAATAACAAAGAGTTTCTTGCCATTTTAAGACTGCTTTTCCATCATATAGTGACCGTTGAGCGTGCTCACGAATTTGCTGATTATGGCATCACTCGTTTGTATAAAGTAACAGAAGAGCATTTTGGTGAAGCAAGCGGTCGAGAAATCGAATGGCTTGTCGGAAAGTCCTTGATTAGAATGGCTCGATAACGCCCCCCTAAACCCTTCTATTATTCAGAAAAGCATCCTCAGTGTAGGATGCTTTTTTATAGCGTCTATTTTAACATCTTGATTGAATACACCGGTTTTAGTGAGTATTTTTTGTACCAAGTTGATAGTTTAATCAACGAAAAGAACGAAATATGGCTATTCGGGCCGCAATGCGGTAACTATCTGTTACACTCTAATTAAATGATGGTTATAACTAGTAGGTGAACGCATGTCTTACCCCGTTCTCATCTGTGATGATTCTGCTTTGGCTCGAAAACAGATGGCTCGTTCTCTCCCTGCATCACTTAATGCTGATATTACTTTTGCCGTTCATGGGCTGGATGCTCTAGAAAAGCTTGAGCAGAATGAATATAAGCTGATGTTTCTCGATCTCACCATGCCTGAGTTAGATGGCTTCGGTACATTAGAAGAAATACAAAAGCGCGGTTACGACATTCCAGTTGTCGTTGTTTCGGGTGATATTCAGCCCAAAGCCAAAGAGCGAGTGATGGCTTTTGGTGCGAAAGATTTCATTCAAAAACCGATCGATAAAAAGCTGCTTAATGACACGTTAAAAACACTGGTCGCCCCTCGTGTCCAGCCTCAAATTATAACGCCAGTTTCTCTTGAACTGCCGATTTTACGTCGCCGAGACATCTACATGGAAGTGGCTAACGTCTCTATTGGCCGAGCGGCAGATGCGTTGGCGCGACATTTCGATGTGTTTGTCCACTTACCACTCCCTAATGTCAATATACTTGAGCTGAGTGAGCTTCATATGGCACTTCGCGATCTCGCTGACAATGATCAAGTGTCTGGTGTGTGCCAGGGGTTTAGTGGTGAAGGTATTGCAGGTGAAGCCTTGGTTTTGCTCAGTGACTCCAGCGTTGAAGACCTGAAAAAGCTGATGAAAGTCCCCGCCGACAGTGAAGAGCTCGAAGAGTTAGAGTTATTGATGGATGTCTCTAATATATTGGTGGGTTCATTTCTTAACGGGTTAGGTGAGCAGTCAGAAGTTCGTTTCTTTCAAAGCTCTCCGGTGTTACTTGGCCAGCATATCTCTATTGATTCGGTCATCAACTCGACCAGCGGCTCGTTTACCAAAACCATGACCTTTGAAGTCAGTTATAGCATTGATGGCACGTCTATTCGTTGTGATCTCCTGTTTATGTTTGTGGATGAATCCTTGCCGTTACTGGACAATAAATTAGCCTACCTAATGGAGGACTTTTAATGTTGAATCTTCCTGCAGAGTTTGAACAATTCCACTGGATGGTGGACATGGTGCAAAACGTCGATATGGGGCTCATTGTTATTGATCGCGATTATAATGTTCAAGTTTGGAACGGCTTTATGACGCATCATAGTGGTACTCAAGGTCATGATGCCATCGGAAAATCACTGTTTGAGCTGTTTCCTGAAATACCCGAAGAGTGGTTTCGTCTAAAAACCAAGCCTGTGTACGATCTTGGTTGCCGAAGCTTTATTACCTGGCAACAGCGGCCTTATCTGTTTCACTGCCGAAATGTTCGCCCTGTTACTCAGCAGTCTCCGTTTATGTACCAAAACGTCACGCTCAATCCCATGCGTTCACCGACAGGTCAAATAAAGTCGATGTTTTTGTCTATTCAAGATGCTACGACAGAAGCCTTAGCCTCTCTGGAAGCGCGAAATGGCAAGTAACAAGTGATGACATTAAACGGCGTTGAGTAGACGTTTTTGACTGATGGATGGCTATCGCAATATAAACCATCCGACATTGCAATACGCGCACCTAGGTGAAGATCCTAAGTGCAGATATAGAGCAAAAGGAAAATTATGCGTGTAATAACCCGCGTGATTGACTGATAGATAGACAAATTCGATGAAAAAACAGGCAGGGAAAGAGTGCGTTACTTCACGGAATGAACCTGAGGAACGTATGGAATCGTTGGATAGTTGAAAAAATAGGTACAAAAAACCAACATTAGTTGGGTTGATTTTAATGTAAGTTATTGAAATTAAACAACATGAAGGGAATGGGGGAGGGGTCTGATTTGTGTGGGTGCTTTCCTACATAAGGTAACACAAAAAAAATTGATTTATCAGACTTGCAGGAAAAAAATCGCAGCCTATAATGCTGAAAACCGGAGCGTCTGCCAACGCTCCGGTTTTTTTGTGTCCGAAGAAAGGTAAACCGTCTGCCAACGAGTTACCAACGCACTAAGCTTTGTGATGACTGTACCAAGTTAAGCAAGCTAGACGCCCACTGGAACATGTATTCACAAATCAAGGAATTTACACAATGCGTATCGAACAAGAACTTAAGTTAGGCTTTAAAGATGTACTGTTTCGCCCTAAGCGTTCAACACTAAAAAGTCGTTCTCAAGTAAATTTAACCCGCGAGTTTACATTCAAGCATAGCGGTCGTCAATGGTCGGGCACTCCTGTTATTGCTGCCAATATGGATTCAGTGGGCAGTTTCGAAATGGCAACCGAGCTGGCTAAGCACGGCGTAATGACGGCAATGCACAAACACTACAGCGTTGAGCAATGGGCTGAGTTTGTAAAAGGTGCTGATAAAGAAACACTAAATAAAGTGTTTGTTTCTACAGGTACCTCTGACCGTGAATTTGAAAAGACAAAAGAGATCTTAGCATTAAGCGAAGATCTAGAGTTTATTTGTATTGATATCGCAAACGGTTACTCAGAGCACTTAGTCGAGTATGTAGAGCGCGTGCGTGCTGAATTCCCAACAAAGACTATCTCTGCGGGTAACGTTGTTACGGGTGATATGTGTGAAGAGCTTATCCTAGCGGGCGCAGACATTGTTAAAGTCGGCATTGGCCCAGGCTCTGTTTGTACTACGCGTGTTAAAACTGGTGTTGGCTACCCGCAATTATCAGCCATCATCGAGTGTGCTGACGCAGCCCACGGTTTAGGCGGTATGATCATTGGCGATGGTGGCTGTGCATGTGCTGGCGATGTGGCTAAAGCATTCGGTGGCGGCGC
>NZ_JBNGCJ010000710.1:0-11045 GCF_049974785.1 Vibrio genomosp. F10 str. 9ZD137 | reverse complement strand
CGCTCTTCCGATCTCAAACGAAAATTTGCGTTGCGATACTAATATCATCGTTGAGTCAGGGGCAATTCGCGACCCCCATCAATTTGCCGTTTTGATCGGTTTTGGCGCCACCGCTATTTATCCTTATCTTGCTTATGAAACCTTAGGCAAAATTGTCGATGATGGTGCGATTAATAAAAGCTACCGCGACGTCATGCAAAATTATCAATACGGGATCAATAAAGGCCTGTACAAAATCATGTCGAAAATGGGAATCTCGACCATTGCCTCATATCGATGCTCTCAACTGTTCGAAGCCGTCGGATTACATCAAGATATTGTACAACTTTGCTTTAGTGGTGTTGCCTCACGCATTCAAGGGGCAAACTTTGACGACTTCCAACAAGATCTATTCAATCTATCTCAAAAAGCGTGGGCGAAACGTAAGCCTATCGATCATGGGGGCCTGTTAAAGTATGTGCATGACGGTGAGTTTCACGCCTACAACCCTGATGTTGTCAGTACCCTGCAAAAAGCGGTCAAAACCGGTGAAATAGCCGACTATCAACACTATTCTAAACAGGTCAATACGCGCCCTAATGCGATGTTACGTGACTTGATGAAACTAAAGGGAGCTGATGTTCCACTACCTCTAGACAGCGTTGAACCAGACACTGAACTCTTTAAGCGCTTTGACTCGGCGGCCATGTCTATTGGTGCGTTAAGTCCTGAAGCGCATGAAGCACTCGCTATTGCAATGAATAAACTGGGGGGCTACTCGAATTCTGGAGAAGGCGGCGAAGACCCTCGTCGATTCGGAACAAACCGTAACTCACGAATCAAACAGATCGCCTCAGGCCGATTTGGTGTCACGCCACATTACCTAGTGAATGCTGATGTTCTACAAATAAAAGTAGCGCAAGGCGCAAAACCCGGCGAGGGTGGCCAGCTTCCAGGTCATAAAGTAACCGCGGAAATCGCCAAGCTTCGTTATTCGGTTCAAGGGGTGACCTTAATCTCCCCTCCTCCGCATCATGACATCTATTCCATCGAAGATTTGGCTCAGCTTATTTTTGATTTGAAACAAGTGAACCCGAATGCCTTAGTATCTGTAAAGCTGGTTTCAGAGCCTGGTGTTGGGACAATCGCAACCGGCGTCGCAAAAGCCTACGCCGATTTAATCACGATTTCTGGGTACGACGGTGGCACAGCAGCAAGCCCATTAACGTCAGTAAAATACGCAGGTAGCCCGTGGGAATTAGGTCTTGCTGAAACTCAACAGGCGCTTGTTGCCAATGGCCTTCGTCATAAAATCCGCCTCCAAGTCGACGGTGGATTAAAAACGGGGCTAGATGTCATTAAAGGCGCTATTTTAGGCGCTGAGAGCTTTGGCTTTGGTACGGCTCCAATGGTCGCGCTAGGTTGTAAGTTCTTACGAATTTGTCACCTAAACAACTGTGCGACAGGGGTTGCTACCCAAGATGAGACGCTTAGAAAAGAGTACTTCAAAGGGCTACCTGAAATGGTGGTTAATTACTTTATCGGTCTTGCCGAAGAAGTCCGTGAGCACCTTGCTGAACTCGGCGTAGAAAAACTCACTGATTTGATTGGTAGAACCGACTTACTTGAGGCCGCTTCAGGGTTAACTGCCAAACAAAGCAAACTGGATCTTTCTCATATTTTAGAGATGCCAGTGTCACCACAAAACCATCCACTTTACTGGACAGAGCCTAATGCCCCCTTTGATACCGCAGAGCTCAACCAAAAGATTCTCGAGCAAGCTAAAGATGCCTTCGAATCGCAGCAATCCATTAACCTTTACTACGATGTAATCAACACTGACCGCTCAATAGGGGCAAGGCTCTCTGGTGAAATCGCCAAGAAGTATGGCAATCAAGGCATAGCTGCTACCCCAATAAAACTGCACCTGAATGGTACCGCAGGGCAATCTTTAGGGGTGTGGAATGCAGGAGGTGTTGAGCTTTACTTAACCGGTGATGCTAACGATTATGTCGGCAAGGGAATGGCTGGCGGAAAAATTGTCATAAAACCTCATACCGGAACAACTTTCATTTGTAATGAAGCCACCATCATCGGTAATACATGTTTATACGGTGCTACCGGAGGAAAGCTGTTTGCTGCTGGAACGGCCGGTGAACGTTTTGGCGTGCGCAACTCTGGTACGATCGCTGTCATTGAAGGTGCCGGCGACAATGCTTGTGAATATATGACAGGAGGCATTGTTGCTATTTTAGGCGCGACAGGTGTCAATTTTGGCGCAGGTATGACCGGTGGATTTGCTTATGTTCTGGACCAAAACGATGATTTCCAAGGCAGAGTGAATAATGAATCGGTAGAGGCGATTTCGCTTTCTGAACTGGTCATACACCAAGAGCATCTTCGTGGTTTAATTGATGAGCACCTTGCGGAAACTGGCTCTAGCCATGCCGAGAATATTTTAAGTAACTTTGATGAATGGATTCCGAAGTTCTACTTAATTAAACCCCAAAACGCGGATCTGCGAACGCTGTTAGGCCATCAAAGTCGAAGCGCTGCAGAACTACGTGTTCAAGCACAATAATTGGAAGGAGCCCAATAATGAGCCAGAACATATACCAATTTATTGACGTGAATCGCGTAGATCCAGCGAAAAAACCCGTCAAAATCCGTAAGATAGAGTTCGTTGAAATCTACGAACCCTTTACAAAACAGCAAGCTAAGGCACAAGCCGACCGCTGCCTAGACTGCGGCAATCCATATTGCGAATGGAAGTGCCCAGTTCACAACTACATTCCTCAGTGGCTAAAACTGGCGAATGAAGGCCGCATTATCGAAGCGGCAGAGCTCTCTCATCAAACTAACAGCTTGCCTGAGGTTTGTGGTCGGGTTTGCCCCCAAGATCGACTCTGTGAGGGATCTTGTACCATCAATGAAGACTTTGGTGCTGTCACCATCGGTAATATCGAGAAGTACATTAACGATAAAGCATTTGAAATGGGCTGGACGCCCGATATGTCTAACGTGGAATGGACAGATAAAAAAGTCGCCATCGTTGGAGCGGGCCCAGCGGGTCTTGCTGCTGCTGATGTGTTAGTCCGCAATGGTGTTAAGCCAGTTGTTTATGATCGTTACCCAGAAATCGGGGGGCTTTTGACGTTTGGTATTCCCTCTTTCAAGCTCGAAAAAGGGGTAATGGAAAATCGCCGTCGAATATTCAGTGACATGGGAATTGAATTCAAGCTCAATATTGAAGTAGGTAAAGACATCGAAATGCAATCGCTCATTGACGACTATGATGCCGTCTTTATCGGTGTTGGGACCTACAAAAATATGCGCGCGGGGTTGGCTAACGAAGATGCTCAAGGTGTTTATGATGCGCTACCATTTCTTATTTCGAATACCTATAAGATAATGAACCTAACCACTCCTGAACCGTACATCGATATGTCTGGTAAAAACGTAGTCGTTCTTGGAGGCGGTGACACCGCGATGGACTGTGTTAGAACGTCCATTAGACAGGGTGCTAATAACGTTATCTGTGCCTACCGACGTGATGAAGAAAACATGCCCGGCTCTCGTAGAGAAGTGAAAAATGCACAAGAAGAAGGTGTCAATTTTATGTTTAACCTTCAACCTCTTGGTATTGAAGTGAACGATACTGGGCACGTAACGGGTATCAAGGTGGTTAAAACGGCACTCGGAAAACCTGACGATGCCGGACGCCAACGACCAGAACCTGTTCAAGGCAGTGAACATACTTTAGAGGCTGACGTTGTCATTATGGCGTTTGGTTTCCAACCTCACTCAATGCCTTGGCTACAACCCTTTGGTGTAGACCTCGATCAGTGGGGAAGAATACAAGCACCTTCCGATCAAGCGTTTCAATATCAAACGAGTAACAAAAAAATATTTGCTGGGGGCGATGCAGTAAGAGGATCCGATCTTGTGGTCACTGCCATTGATGAAGGCCGAAAAGCAGCAGGTGGCATTCTAGACTATCTTGAAGTGTAGATTGACCTGTAGATTTTTTAGGCCATACTCTATAGGATCCGTTAGTCGGGTCCTTTATTTTTCTTATTGACCAATAACTTATTGGAATAACACTATGTTACGAGCCTGTATCTTCGCTTTATCAATCCTCACCTTACTGACAGCGTGTAGCCAAGGGGCAAGGAATATGATTGATCGTACTGCTTTACCCTGCGGTGATAGCCCTAATTGTGTTTCAACTGAAGATGATAGAGAGCAGCACCACCTTATCGCCTTTCAGCTCAAAAGCACAGCCAGTATCGATGACATTGAAGAGGTTGCTTTACAGCTTTCAGGCGCTAAAACAGCGGAAAAAGAAGGGAATTATCTCAGAATCGAATGCACTTCAAGCATCCTTCGCTTCACTGATGATCTCGAACTCAAACTCAGCGGTACAACACTCATGGTTCGTTCTGAATCTCGAATCGGTTATTCGGACTTCGGCGTCAATAGAGATCGAGCCGAGGAGTTAAGAGCGATGTTATTCTCAGCTCAATTGATCATGTAGCGCGATGATCTCCATAGAGATAGATTTCAAGAAATAGAAAAGTCGAAGCTAAGCTTCGACTTTTTTAATTTTAATATCACCGCACAGCGACGACTAGCAACTATTTACAATCTATGAGAGTGGCTAGGCTGACTCTTCTTCTGTAAACACAACCAGACGCTTCGGAGCGACTTTACCGTTATCATCAATCACAGCAACACCGATGAATAACTTTTCATCTCCGCTGGTCATCCGCACGGTTCCTTCCGCTGGCGCACCAAAGATCTGAACAGGCATGCCATGTTGAACAAGATCCGTCAGCTCAGCATTCATGTTTACTTCGGGTAGATCTTCTACCGCTGTATCCATTGGCATTAACAGTGGATCAAGCAACTCTCTAGGGGCAACTTCATCACGCTCAGCCTGCTCTAACAACTCATTAAGCTGCTCTAATGTTACCATCTTCTCATACGGATACTTGGCAACGCCTGTGCGACGCAGATAAGTAACGTGAGCACCACAGCCCAACATTTCACCGAGGTCATCAGTGATGGTTCGAATGTAAGTGCCTTTTGAGCAATGGACTTCCATCTCGATCTCATCGCCTTCAAAACGAAGCAGAACAATAGAGTAAACGGTGATTTTACGTGATTCACGTGGCACCTCGATCCCTTCACGAGCGTACTCATAAAGTGGACGACCTTGGTGTTTCAGTGCAGAGAACATGGAAGGAACTTGGTCTGTTTCACCTTTGAAACTCGCGACACAGCGTTCAAGCTGCTCACGTGTGACGTTAACTTCACGAGTCTCTACGACTTCACCATCTGAGTCAGAGGTGTTGGTACGTTCACCAAGTTTAGCTTTAACAACGTAACGCTTATCCGAATCCAATAGGAATTGAGAAAATTTGGTCGCTTCCCCCAAACAAATTGGAAGCATTCCTGTTGCTAAAGGATCAAGCGCGCCTGTATGGCCCGCTTTTTGAGCAAAGTAGATTCGCTTAACTTTTTGCAAAGCATCGTTAGAAGAAATGCCGGTCGGTTTATCGAGCAAGATAACCCCGTTGACTGGACGACCCTTACGACGGCGAGCCATTACTTGCCTTCCTCTTCAGAACCATTTACGTCTTCGTCACGTCCTGCTTCAGTTTGCTTTCGCTTATCTTCGTTTAATACTTCGCTCACTAAGTTAGACATACGCATACCTTCAACTAAAGTATCATCGTAAGTAAAACGAACTTCAGGCGTGAGGCGGTGGCGAATACGCTTACCCAGTGCCATACGTACTGGCACTTCGTGCTCTTTTAGAGCAGCTAGGCAGCTTTCTGGCGTTTGGTCGCCAACACATAAAAAAGTAACGAATACTTTTGCGTAAGCTAAATCTCTTGATACTTCTACGTCAGAGATGGTCACCATCCCTAAACGAGAGTCGCGAACTTCGCGTTGAAGAATAATCGCGAGTTCCTTTTGTAGCTGCTGTGACACGCGTTGTGTACGGCTAAATTCTTTTGACATAATCATTTCTCACAAATAGAAAGAATGGGGGGATGGCCAAAGCCAGCCCCCCATGGTGCATTCAACAACCGATTACCTTGCCTTGATAGGCGGGTAACTTTATCAATTAGTCGAGTGTACGTTTAATTTCAACGATTTCGAATACTTCGATTTGGTCACCAGCGCGAACATCATTGTAGTTCTTAACGCCGATACCACATTCGTAGCCATTCTTAACTTCTTGAACGTCATCTTTAAAGCGACGAAGTGATTCTAGTTCACCTTCGTAAATAACCACGTTTTCGCGTAGTACGCGGATTGGGTTGCTACGCTTAATGATGCCTTCAGTAACCATACAACCAGCGATTGCGCCCAGCTTAGGTGACTTAAATACGTCACGTACTTCAGCAAGACCAATGATTTCTTGCTTGAATTCTGGAGCAAGCATACCGCCCATTGCTTGTTTAACTTCATCAATCAATTGGTAAATGATTGAGTAGTAACGTAGATCTAGGTTTTCAGTATCAACAGTACGACGAGCCGTTGCATCAGCACGAACGTTGAAACCTAAGATGATAGCGTTTGAAGCGGCTGCAAGAGTAGCATCCGTTTCAGTAATACCGCCCACACCCGAACCTACGATGTTCACTTTAACTTCGTCAGTCGATAGTTTCAGCAGTGAATCAGAAATCGCTTCAACCGAACCTTGAACATCACCTTTCAGTACCACATTCAGTTCTGCAACTTCACCCGCTTCCATGTTAGAGAACATGTTCTCTAGCTTAGATTTCTGTTGGCGAGCCAGTTTCACATCACGGAATTTACCTTGACGGTAGTTCGCTACTTCACGAGCTTTACGCTCATCTCGTACTACTGTTGCTTCATCACCTGATGATGGAACACCAGATAGGCCGATAATTTCCACAGGGATAGATGGGCCAGCTTCTAAGATCTCTTGACCATTCTCATCGCGCATTGCACGTACACGACCATATTCTTGACCACAAAGAAGGATATCACCCTTATTCAAGGTACCAGACTGTACAAGAACAGTCGCCACTGGACCACGACCTTTATCTAGGCGAGATTCAACAACAACACCTGACGCCATGCCTTCTTTAACAGCAGTAAGTTCAAGAACTTCAGACTGTAGAAGGATAGTTTCTAGAAGACCATCGATGTTTGTACCCTGTTTCGCAGAGATGTGAACGAACATGTTCTCACCGCCCCACTCTTCAGGAATAACGTCGTATTGAGATAGCTCATTCTTAACGTTGTCTGGGTTCGCATCTTCTTTATCGATTTTGTTTACAGCGATAATAAGAGGTACGCCCGCCGCTTTCGCGTGTTGAATCGCTTCAACCGTTTGTGGCATAACACCATCGTCAGCGGCAACTACAAGCACAACGATATCTGTTGCTTGAGCACCACGAGCACGCATAGCAGTAAACGCTGCGTGTCCAGGAGTATCAAGGAAGGTGATCATGCCGTTATCAGTTTCTACGTGGTATGCACCGATATGTTGAGTAATACCGCCCGCTTCACCAGAAGCAACGTGTGCTTTACGGATGTAATCCAGTGTCGATGTTTTACCGTGGTCAACGTGACCCATGATAGTAACAACTGGAGCACGAGCTTCAACAAGCGCATCGTTATCACGATCAGCCAGTACGGCTTCTTCAAGTTCATTCTCTTTACGAAGAATAACCTTGTGACCCATTTCTTCAGCAACTAAGGCCGCTGTTTCTTGGTCGATAACTTGGTTAATGGTTGCCATTGCGCCCATTTTCATCATCACTTTGATAACTTCAGTGCCTTTAACTGACATTTTGCTTGCCAGTTCAGAGACAACGATAGTCTCACCAATAGCAACATCAGATTTTGCTACCGTTGCTGTTTTATCAAAGCCATGCTGCATTGACGTTGGTTTAGCCAATTTGCCTTTATTACGACCGCCTCTACCACCGCGCTGGTTACGACCGTTACGCTCAGGTGTTGCTGCTGGTGCTTTTTTCTTCTTCTTACGACGGTTACCACCACCTTCTTCTTTGCGATCCGCTGCATCTTCAGCTTCACGAGCATAAGTAGAAGTCGTGATGTGGTAATCAGCTGTTTTCTCTTGCTCTTTTTTCTTTTTCTCTTCTTCGCTCCAACGCTCTTGGTTTTCTTCCGCGAGTTTACGAGCTTCTTCAACAAGCTTTGCCGCTTCTTGTTCTGCTTTACGTTGAGCTTCTTCTTCCTGACGACGTTTTAGTTCGTCAGCTTCTTTCTTAGCTTGCGTATTAACGTCAGCATTTTTTGCATTCATGTCTTTTTTAGCCTTTTCAGCTTGTGCACGCTGAGCCTTTTCTTCCGCATTACGTTTTGCATCCGCTTCACGTTTTGCTTTCTCTTCGGCTTCGCGTTTTGCTTTCTCTGCAGCATCACGTTTCGCTAACTCTTCCGCTTCGCGTTTCGCTAGCTCTTCCGCTTCACGCTGTGCTGCTTCCTCAGCCTCACGTTTAGCTTCATCATCGACTGTGCTGCGCTTCACATAAGTACGCTTCTTACGTACTTCTACTTGAACATCTTTACTCTTACCACCACTTGCTGAAACACTGAGTGTACTGCGAGTTTTTCTCTGTAGTGTTAAACGAGTCGGCTCTGTTTCGCCTGATGTATCACCGTGTTCTTTCTTTAAATGAACGAGGAGCTTTTGCTTCTCTTCATCTGATACTTGATCGCCGCTTGCTTTCTTCATGCCTGCGTCAGCAAGTTGCTCAACTAAGCGTTCAACTGGCGTACCAATCTCTTCACTTAGCGCTTTTACTGTTAGTTGCGTCATTCCGCTACCTCCTTGCTGAAATTATTCTTCGTCACCGAACCAACAAATGTTACGCGCTGCCATAATCAGCTCGCCCGCACGCTCTTCTGTTAGTCCTTCAATATCTTCTAGCTCATCAACACCTTGATCCGCTAGGTCTTCTAGTGTTGCTACACCTTTAGCAGCCAGTTTGAACGCGAGTTCACGCTCCAAACCTTCTAGAGCCAACAGATCTTCTGCTGGTTCAACACCGTCAAATGTTTCTTCTTGAGCCAGTGCTAAAGTGGTCAGTGCGTCTTTAGCACGGCTGCGTAGCTCTTCAACCATGTCTTCGTCTAGGCCGTCAATTTCTAGCAGCTCATGAACAGGGACATAAGCAATTTCTTCTAGCGTTGAGAAACCTTCTTCAGACAACATTTCAGCAAAGTCTTGCTCTATATCTAGGTGCTTCATGAAGCTCTCAACAGCCGCTTGAGATTCTTCTTGGTGCTTCTTCTGTAGATCTTCAACTGTCATCACGTTCAATTCCCAACCGGTAAGTTGAGAAGCTAGGCGAACGTTCTGACCGTTACGACCGATAGCTTGAGCTAGGTTGTCAGGTTCTACCGCGATGTCCATTGAGTGTGCATCTTCATCAACGATGATTGACGCAACATCGGCTGGTGCCATGGCATTGATAGCAAATTGAGCTGGATTATCATCCCAAAGAACGATATCAATACGCTCGCCACCAAGTTCACCGGAAACCGCTTGAACACGAGCACCACGCATACCCACACACGCGCCAACAGGGTCAATACGACGGTCATTGGTTTTCACGGCAATTTTAGCACGTGAACCTGGATCGCGAGCACCGGCTTTTAGTTCGATAAGCTCTTCACCAATTTCAGGAACTTCAACACGGAAAAGCTCGGCAAGCATTTCAGGCTTAGAACGAGTGACAAACAGCTGGAAGCCACGCGCTTCTGGTTTCACTGCGTAAAGTAATCCACGAACGCGATCGCCTGGACGGAAGTTTTCGCGAGGAAGTTGATCATCACGTAAAATAACCGCTTCAGCATTGTTACCAAGATCCATAATCACAGTTTCGCGATTCACTTTTTTAACAACACCGGTAACAAGTTCACCTTCGTTGTCAATAAACTGCTCGACGATTTGTGCACGTTCAGCTTCACGTACTTTTTGTACGATAACTTGCTTCGCTGTCTGTGTTGTAATACGGTCAAACGTTACTGAAGGGATATCGTCTTCAACGAAGTCGCCAATAGTCAAAGTTTCATCTTCGTATTGTGCTGCTTCTAATGAAATTTCTTTGGTTGGGTTTTCTACTTCTTCAACGACTTCCCAACGACGGAAAGTGTCAAACTCACCCGTTTTGCGATCAATTTCTACACGAACTTCAATTTCAAGTGCATGCTTTTTCTTAGTAGACGTAGCAAGTGCTGTTTCAAGTGCCTCAAAAATACGCTCACGAGGTACGGCTTTCTCATTAGAAACCGCCTCAACTACCGCTAAAATTTCTTTACTCATTCTATCTAGCCTCTTAAGCTCAAATTTTTCTAGGAGAACTAAAATTTAGGAATTAGGTTTGCTTTCGAGATATTGCTCAATGCAAAGCTCTCTTGCTTACCTTCAACAACGACTGAAATTGTCTCACCATCAACAGAGTGAATATCACCCTTCCATTTACGACGGTTTTCGACAGCCATTTTCAAAACGATGTTGACCTCGTGACCAATAAACTGTTCGTAGTGTGCTGCTGTGAAAAGTGGTCTTTCAAGACCTGGAGAAGACACTTCTAGGTTATAAGCCACTGAAATTGGATCTTCTACATCCAAAACGGCACTCACTTGACGACTCACTTCTGAACAGTCATCTACGTTAATGCCGTTTGCATGATCGATATAGATACGTAACGTTGAATGCTCGCCTGCACGAATAAACTCTAATCCAACTAACTCATAGCCTGATGCAGATACCGGAGCATCAAGCATGTCAGTAAGTTGTCTCTCTAAACCAGTCATTTAAACCACTCCAGAAACAAAAAAAGGGCATAGAGCCCAATTTAAATCCCAAGCAACAACCTAGCTATAATTAAAAAGCTAGATAACAAAAAACCCCGATAGTCGGGGTTTTTTATTGCTGGACCCTTGATTCGTTAAAGATTAAGCATCTTTAACTCACAGTAATGAATTACTGCGCAAACTTGTCCACAAAATCCATAAAGGATTGGTTGCGGGAGCCGGATTTGAAC
>NZ_JBNGCJ010000709.1:0-1945 GCF_049974785.1 Vibrio genomosp. F10 str. 9ZD137 | reverse complement strand
ACCGCTCTTCCGATCTATCCAGTTATCCAAATACTGGCGGTCATAACTTCCATTTGGAGAATGAATCGCAATCGCCATTAACGTATCTGATGACGCTTTCTTAACTCGGACACCTAGGTTGTTCACGATAGGAGGAAGTGCAGATAGGGCAGCGGCGACGCGGTTTTGTACATTGACTTGTGCCATATCGGGATCAGTACCGATCTCGAATGTCACTTTCAGTATATAAGTACCGTCATTGGCCGCACGGGAATCCATATACAGCATTTTATCAACGCCGTTGACTTCTTTTTCTATTGGTGCAGCGATGACTTGTTCAATGGTTTCCGCACTTGCTCCAGGGTACAAGGCGACAACGTTAATCACAGGGGGGGTAATTTCAGGGTATTCAGAAATTGGCATCAGTTTGATCGCAATTGCCCCTATTAGGGTTAAAACAATCGAAATGACAAAGGCAAATTTTGGCCGAAAAATGAAAAAGCGACTCAACATGAATTATTCCTCGTTTTGCACGCTAACGGGTGCATTAGGTCGAACGCGAATTAAGCCATCGGTAATGATTTGGCTTCCTGTCTCAATCCCTTCAGTAATAAATGCTTGTCCTTTTTCTTGTTTAGTGACTTGAACATTACGACGTTGTGCTGTGCCATTGTCATCAATGATATAGACGTATTGAATGGTCATGTCTTGCATAAGTGCAGATTGGGGCACCCAAAAGCCATAGACTGACTGAGTGTTTTCAACGGTGACGTAGGTGACGTTATTTGGCTTGAAACCCAAAAGGTGATTATCAAAAGACGCAGACACTTGGATAGTCCCAGCGGTTGGGTTTACTTTGTTCGCGACATAGTTAACTTCGGTAGCGGTTTGATTATCTGTGAGCTTCACTGAAGACGTCTCGGCATTATCCAACTCAAAAGATTGATATGTCGCATAATCCATGTTGAAGGTAACATTCATTGGTGATAACTGAACAATATCGATCAGCGCACCAGACGCAGGAGAAACCTGATCGCCGATAGACACTTTGGATTTACCGACTTGACCATCGTAAGGGGCTCTGATTATTGTCGATTCGATGTCGTAGTCTGCTTTTTCCAAATTGACTTCAGCCGCCACTAAAGAGCCTTGCGCTGAGTCTAATTGAGCTTGTGCAAGTTCTAAATCTGACTGCGTTGAGCCCCCTGGGCCCTGTAGCTGTACCACTCGTTGATAATGCAGTTGAGCACTTTTATAGGCCGCTTGAGCCTGCTTAACATGCGCTTTTGCAAAACTCAGATTATGCACATATAGGGTGCTATCGAGGACAAACAGTACATCCCCTTTTTTAACCATAGCCCCATCTCTTACCGACTGTTCAACAAGATAACCAGAGACTCTAGGCGTAATTGAAGTGTGTGCTTGAGACTCGAATCGCGCAATAATGTTTTTGCTAGGGTTTATTGCCGTAAGCTCTGCTTCCTTCGCGGTAACAGGAACGCCAGCAGCGTAAGACATACTTGAGACTGCCGTTGCTAATACGCAAAGCATATGAGTTTTATTCATTATGGTTTTCCTAAATGAGGGTTATTTTTTGATACTGGCGTTCAATGAACGAATATCTTGATCTGAGATTTCACCGGCAATGAATTTCACCAGCAGTGCGCTTTCAATATAGGTAAAGTAAGCGTTGTAGAGTTGTGATTCAGAAAGGTAATAATCACGGGTGGAATCGAGAACTTCACTCATATTTCGAGCGCCCAATTCATAGCCTTTTTGAACCGAAATGAGTGCTTTTTCTTGTGAATTTACGTTGCGTTGAAACGCATCTACTTTCTTTATCGATGATTCAACAAGACGCAGCGCAAAACGGATGTTTTGATGTGTTTCACGACGCGATTGCTCTAGGATTTGGTAAGCGATATCGACATCGCTATTGGCGATATCGACAAAAGCCGTTAACGAA
>NZ_JBNGCJ010000708.1:0-4915 GCF_049974785.1 Vibrio genomosp. F10 str. 9ZD137 | reverse complement strand
ATGTAAGAGCGATGCTACCCACCGTGTTGGGCCATCGATTCTCTCTTTCTTACGATGCTCTAGCCGATGGTGTGAACCACCAACAAGTTGTTGAAGAGTTGCTCGACAGTGTCGAGATTGGATAGACAGGGGGCGTTATGGCAAAGCCGACACAAGCTCCAAAATCAAAAGGCCTTGATCCCAGACTTTACTGCGATTACGCAAGGTTAGTCAGGCTACAAGCACAAGCTGAGTCATTTTCTCTGCTTCCACATTTAAAGGCGGGGAGCGCGTTATCGGGGCGTCACAGTTCAATGTTCCGAGGGCGTGGCTTAAATTTTGAGGAGTTGCGTCATTATCAACGTGGTGATGACATCCGAAACCTTGATTGGAAAGTCACGATGCGAACAGGAAAGCCGCATGTTCGCAGTTACACCGAAGAGAAAGACCGCAATGTCATCATATGTATTGATCAGCGCAGCGCCATGTTTTTTGCTTCTCAACACTCGATGAAATCTGTTGTGGCGGCTGAAGTTGCTGCTATATGCGGTTGGCGAGTACTCAAAGAGGGTGATCGTGTCGGTTTTATGACCGTATCCCACCAACGAATCTTATATTCCCAAGCTCAGCGCTCTCAATCAGATTTACTTTTTCAATTGAAACGTTTAGCTCTGGTCAATCAGAGTTTAAATGTCAGTACTAACGACCATAAAGAGGTCAGTTTTGAGCGTTGGATCGAACAGATAACACGCATGAGACTCAAACAGTCGACACTCATTTTCATTAGTGACTGGCGTGATTGCCAAGAGCAGCACCTCGATAGATTGAAACAGCTTCAACAACATAATGACATTCTCGCCATCATGGTCAGCGATCCATTGGAGCAGTCATTGCCTCAACATATCGCCAAGGCAAATTGGATTGTGGGTGATGGCAGTTTTCAAATCAACTTAGACAGCGCTTCGAAAGTCAGCATGGCCAGTGAGAGTTTGTCTCAACGGTCTGAACGCAAAAAGCAATCTCTTGCCCAGTTAATGGCAATGAAGCATCTGCCCTATATCGAATTGGACACATCGGGTGATCACATATCGCAGTTACAAAAACGGGTAGGAGGGAGATAGATGTCCATCGAACACACTCCACCGAGTACCTATATCTTACGAAATCTTCACGATATCGCGATACCAGAAAGCGTGCGTTGGTTTCCTCAAACCATTGGTTGGAAAATGGTGGGTTTCGCTTTACTGCTGGTCGCTCTGTATTTTGCTTATGGCATGGTAAGGCATTGGTGGACGAACCGGTATCGCCAAGAAGCCGTATTAGCCTTGAAGTCGATTGATCCACAAGAAAAAAAGGCAGCGGAGCGTGCGTTTAAGATACTCAAAGTGGTGCTTCGTCATTTAGACAGTCGCAATGCTCGCTTATTTGGGCAGCCGTGTTTGAATCAGTTAGACGCCTACCGAACAAGCAATAAAAAGGCGTCACCACTGTTTACCGATGCGCTTTCTCAACGGTGGATGCAAAGCCTTATTGACCCAAAAACCGAGCTCACCAGAGATCAACGTGTTGAGGTGATTAATAAATCCCTCGAATGGATAAAATCGCATAGAACCTCTGTGGTGCTAAGCTCAACGGAGAAAGGGAATGCTTGATATTTTTTCTGCTAGTTTTGAATTTATCTATCCCTTGTGGTTCATCGCCTTGCCTTTACCTTTGTTGGTCTATTTTGGCGTACCAGCCTATCGCACCAAACAGATGGCGATCAAAGTGCCTTTCTTCAAAGAGTTAGTTAATGCCATTGGCGAAGCGCCTTCAGAAGGTGCGAGTCAGTTAACTGCGAGCTGGTGGCAACGCATAACATTAGTCATAACTTGGGTGCTGGTGGTGTCTGCATTATCGAAACCGACGATGTTGGGTGAACCGCAAGTCAGAGAGCAGTTTGGGCGTGATGTGATGGTTGTGGTCGATCTATCTGGCTCCATGGCAGAGCAAGACTTTACATCGAAAAATGGCAAGAGAGTTTCTCGACTCGACGCGACCAAAGAAGTGCTTACTGAGTTTGTGACCACTCGGCGAGGTGACCGGCTTGGATTGATTTTATTTGGTGACGCGGCTTTTGTGCAAACCCCGTTTACTGCAGATCAAGAGGTATGGCTGGAGCTATTAAATCAAACCGATGTGGCCATGGCGGGCCCAAGCACACATTTAGGTGATGCGATTGGTCTGGCGATTAAGGTTTTTGAGCAGAGCACTCAGAAAAATCAGAACACTCAAGGCTCGTTTGATGATGCAAGTGCGGATGAGCGTGAGAAGGTGGTGATTGTGCTCACGGACGGGAATGACACGGGGAGTTTTGTTGGGCCTGTTGATGCGGCTAAAGTCGCGAAAGCGAAGGGGGTTCGCATTCATGTTATTGCAATGGGTGACCCACAAACCGTTGGTGAAGTGGCGCTTGATCTCGATACGATTAATCGAATTGCCCAAGAGTCGGGAGGCAAAGCGTTTGCAGCACTCAATCGTGAAGAGTTGAGTCAGGCCTATATTGACATTGGGGAGTTGGAGCCACAGTTATATGAAAGTAGCACTTACCGACCGAAGCAGGGGTTGCATCACTATTTGATGGGTATTGTTGTGGTGATGTATTTAACGGCCTTCAGTGTCGCGACAGGGTGTCGTCGGATGCTTGCTCAATCAGATAATCATAATGTGGAAGGAGCGAACGATGTTTGATTCTCTCACAATACAACAGCTAGTTACGCAGTTTCATTTTATACGCCCTTTGTGGTTATTGGCCTTCGTTCCGATGTTCTTTTTACTCTGGATGCGTTGGCAAGAAGAAACCAAAGCAAGCTGGAAAGAGTTTCTTCCTACCCATTTACGCAATGCGTTAGTGATAAGCGAAATGGGATGGCGAAAGCAGCTGCCGCTTAAGCTGCTTATCGTTATTGTGACTATCGCTATTACGATTTGTGCAGGACCGACTTGGCAGCGTGAAGCATCCCCATTCGGTGAAGACAAAGCCTCCATGCTGGTCGTGTTAGATAACAGTGAATCTATGCTGCAACAAGATTTACCTCCTAGCCGATTAGAACGTTCGAAACAAAAGATTAGAGATTTATTAGCTGCTAGGCAGGGGGGAAGCACGGGGTTAGTTGTTTATGCGGGAAGCGCTCATGTTGCGATGCCCGTTACACAAGACAGTAAAGTGTTTGAACCGTTCTTAGCGGCAATAACACCAGAAATTATGCCTGTATCAGGAAAAATGGCAGAAAAAGTATTGCCATTGATTCAACAACAACTGTCTGGGGAATTAGGTACAACAGTGCTACTTGTCACAGATGGTGTCAATCCCACCACCATCCGAGCTTTTGAAGATTTTTTCAGTGAAAGGCCTTATCAGTTATTGATACTGTCGGCAGGAAACCGTGACATTGTCAGTAAAAATCCGGTGGATCTAGACTCATTGAATCTCCTGGCTCGTAAAACAGGTGGGCGCTTAGTTGAAGTCACGATTGATGATACCGATATAAGGCAGTTAAATAGCGCGGTGGAAAGAAATCTACAACTCAACGGCGAGTCTTCGATGCCATGGAAAGACATGGGATATGGTTTGCTATTTCCCCTTGCGCTCATCATGCTGCTTTGGTTTAGAAAAGGTTGGTTGGTGCAATGGTGTTTGCTTGGTTTGGTCGTCACTGGCTCATTTTATTCCCCTGATACCTTAGCTCAAACGGTTCAATCAAACGCAGAGCAAACTGCCGCTAACGAGACCGTTATTGAGTCAGTTTCTATGTGGGACAAGAGTGCCCAATGGTGGTGGGATTTATGGCTCACCCCCGACCAACAGGGGCAGCGCTTGCTGAATCAGAAAAAGTATCTTGAAGCGGCAAAGCACTTTGATGATCCATTACGTAAAGGCGTCGCGTACTATTATGCGCGCGAATTTAAACTGGCTCACAGTGCATTCCTTCAGGTAAAAACCGACCTAGGTACGTATTATGTTGGGAGTGCATTAGCTCGTCAGCGTGAGTACCTGGCGGCTCGTGATGTGTTGAAAAGTTTGGCTGATAATCCTGAACTTTCTGCCCAACTTAGGCCTGATGTGGAAAACAACTTGGCGGTGGTCAGCAGTATTATTGAAGACATCAACCGAACAAGCGAAAGCCAAATGGGAACGACTGATGGGGCCGAAGAGTCCTTTGAACTCGATGCTGATGAGCCGAGAACAGGCGATGGCGCAGATGAAGAAACGGTGGCTGAACTGATGATAAAGGAGACGCTCAATTCAAACGAAATTTTGGGAAGCGAAGAGCTGGCTGATAAATGGCTACGACGCGTCGAGGCCGATCCTAAGCTTTTCTTAAGGGCTAAGTTTTATATCCAGCTCAAAGCGCCCGTTTCTTTGCCTAGTGAGGAGAACAAGCCATGATGTTTATTCCTTCCACCTATTATACACAGCGACAGGTGGCGTTTCTTACATTGTGTCAACTGCCTAAAGCGCTAAGAATGCGAGTCCAGCGAATTTACCAACCATTGTTACTGACGTTAGTCCTTACTTTTGTCGCTGTTATGGGCAGTTTGTTCGTGACGTCTGCTGTTGCGGCCGATATTTATGACCTACAAAAAAGTGGTGATATCGCTATTCGTGCATGGGTTGGCAAGAATCCAGATGAGAGCGTGGGTGCAGTAAAGCCAGGTTTCAGCATCTATGAGCAAGTGATCTTTACCATTGAAGTGTCGACCCCCCGCTGGCTTACTGGAGGAACGAGAATTGGTGAGGTGGATATTCCTAATGCGTTCTCAATACAGCGCAATCAATTAGCCACTAATTATACAGAGAGAGTGAAGGGCGTGACTTGGTCTCGTCAACGGTGGGAAGTGACGATATATCCACAAGTATCGGGCGAGTTTGTTATCCCAGCCATTCCAGTCAGGG
>NZ_JBNGCJ010000707.1:0-3141 GCF_049974785.1 Vibrio genomosp. F10 str. 9ZD137 | reverse complement strand
CGAAAAGAGCAGCGACTGGATGTTGAACTTTCAGAAAAGCAACAAGGCTATAGAGAATTAAATATGCTTCTCACCGATTTAGTCGACGCGCAAATCGCGAGTTATGATAATGGCAAACTCACCTTTATTAATGAAGATGCGAGAAGGTTTTCAAATGGTGAATGGTTAGAAACTCTTGTGCATAGTACCGTTAAGCAACTTCAAGATGATTTACCGACCATTCAAGACAGATCGCTCAATGTTCAAGTCTATCGTAAACTGGGTGAGCGAGAAGTCCGAAATGAGCTTGATGTCGCCTCGGTTGTGAATAATAAACTGCATATTATAGAGTGTAAGACCAAGGGCATGCGTGATGATGGGGATGACACCCTGTATAAACTCGAATCCCTCAGAGACTTACTCGGGGGCTTACAGGCTCGAGCTATGCTCGTGAGTTTTCGCCCTTTAAGACATAATGACATTACTCGCGCCGAAGATCTCGGCCTCGCTCTGATTGGGCCAGAAGAGCTAAAGAATCTAAAACATCACCTACGCGAATGGTTTCAAGATGCGGGTGGTAGCGAAGAACTGTAGCCGACTTGTACCAGGTTGTAGCCATTCCATATACATTAACAGCGCCATACAAAAATAGCCCTATACGAATATAGGGCTATTAAACACTGCAAGACATTGATTTTATTGGCTATTAAATTAAGCCAATACTAGCTGTTAAAACGATGCTTAGCTGTCATCTTCGGTGAAGTTTGTTGGCAGCGTCATCTTCATTTGATTCCAAATTTGCGCACTTTCCATACCGTAATTACGAATAATTAACGGCAACTTCTCGCGATCCCCTTCTTGGCAAACTTTAAGCAGCTGGACATAGAACTCCATGGCCAAAACGCGTGATTCTGGATTAGAGAAATAGTAACTTCCGACGCGGTCATACAGCTTTTTTACACCATTAAAGATGAGTCCATAAATTTTGTTTCCGGAATGAAACGCCAACCTTTGGAACAACATGTAATCGTAAAAATTAAACGTACGAGCAAGCAAAATCTCTTGTCGTCTTTCTTCGTCTTTTTCACCGTCGTCTTTTACGTGCTGACGAATTTTATCCGCATAAGGTGAGGAAGACATAAATTCATCCCAGTCACTGGCGTTAATCAGAGCTTCGCAAGATTCGATGACAGACGAGATGGTTTTTTCTGAACTCTCTTTATTTGCCTTAAACGCATAGCGCATAAAAATAGGGCTAATATTGGTGCGAGCCGCCAGTAAATCTTCAACGATCGATGTGGCATTGTCAGCGTCTAACGTCATTAACGTGTCGAGAATGTGTAACCCTGACGTTTCCATAAACTGGTTAACTTTAGTCGGTTTACCATGTTGGATGGTCAACCAACCATCTCGAGCCAATCTTTGTAATACTTCTCGCAGTGTCGTACGAGTAACACCAATAAGCTCTGAAAGTTCACGTTCAGCGGGCAAAATGGAACCGGGAGGGAAACGACCATTCCATATACTTTCAATAATGTATTTTTCTGCAAACCCTGCTGGGCTCTTCGCCTTAATGACCATTAAGTACTTTCTCGTATAATTTTATTGTGTCTAATATTACTCATCATACCACTAGTTGAAGGTGTTCGGAAACAAAGAGATACAAAACTGATACACGCCAAACAATAGAGTTTTTAGTCTAAAATTTACCCATGCATCTTTACCGTTTATGCTAAAAATTCTCCAATAGAGCGCTATTTTATTACGTTTGCTAGTGGTAACTCATGGTGGCCA
Source organism: Vibrio genomosp. F10 str. 9ZD137 (assembly GCF_049974785.1). NCBI lineage: Bacteria > Pseudomonadati > Pseudomonadota > Gammaproteobacteria > Vibrionales > Vibrionaceae > Vibrio > Vibrio genomosp. F10. Next base: position 1,368 of record NZ_JBNGCJ010000707.1, on the reverse strand, counting down.
TACTTATCAACATAAATAAACGCTATGGATAGATCGTTCCAATACCTAATATCAATGACCATAAGTGCTAATTTAACCGCCTAGAAAACGATGACACCTCACAGTTAACATAACGATAACAATTCAACCATAAACACCCAACTTAGATCGCGTTTTTACTCGAAATGTATCTAAATGTTACACAGAAAAGGTGTTTTTTATTGACTAAAAATATCCTAAGGGTAGAGTTGCGCTCGTAGTTAATAGTGCTTGTTATTCTCAGGGAGTGACTTGGCAAGGCCACAAATTTGTTACGATATTGTTGTTTTACTAAGTCACTGTTGGATCAAATAATTTTCAATTATTTTGGTTAATGTGAATTCGAGCGGACTACCGCATCTATTCCTAAACAACATTAAAGAGTATTCTCCATGCCGATGTCACTCGGAAATGCGTTCATCAAGAACTTTCTTGGTAAAGCGCCAGATTGGTACAAAGTTGCCATCATTTCATTTCTAATCATAAACCCAATTGTTTTTTTCTTTGTTAATCCATTCGTTGCAGGCTGGCTTTTAGTCGTCGAATTCATATTTACACTCGCTATGGCGCTTAAGTGTTACCCACTACAACCCGGTGGCTTGCTTGCTATTCAAGCGATTGCGATTGGAATGACCAGTGCTGAGCAAGTAAAACATGAATTGGTGACCAACATAGAAGTTCTCCTTCTGTTGGTCTTTATGGTAGCGGGTATCTATTTCATGAAGAATCTGCTTCTCTTCATGTTTACTAAAATACTCTTAGGTATTCGCTCTAAAGCGATGCTCTCTGTGTCATTCTGTTTTGCAGCCGCCTTCTTGTCTGCATTTTTAGACGCACTCACCGTTATTGCGGTCATTATTAGCGTCGCTGTCGGGTTCTACTCTATCTATCATAAAGTGGCATCGGGTCAAGGGTCGACCAACTCACACGATCACACGCGAGATGACCAGCTTTCAGAATTAACAAGAGACGATCTAGAAAACTATCGTGCATTTTTACGCTCTTTGCTTATGCACTCAGGCGTGGGTACCGCACTTGGTGGGGTAATGACCATGGTTGGGGAGCCTCAAAACCTGATTATAGCTGACCAAGCCGGATGGTTGTTTGGTGAGTTTATTATTCGTATGGCTCCGGTTACTTTCCCTGTCTTTGTTTGTGGCCTATTGACATGTGTGTTAGTAGAGAAACTGAAAGTGTTCGGTTATGGCGCTGAACTCCCCGACAATGTTCGACAAATCTTAGTCGACTTCGATACCGCAGAAAGAAAGAATCGTACTCAACAAGATGTTGCCAAGCTCTGGATTCAAGCAGCTATCGCGGTTTGGTTAATCGTTGGACTGGCACTCCACC
>NZ_JBNGCJ010000706.1:0-942 GCF_049974785.1 Vibrio genomosp. F10 str. 9ZD137 | reverse complement strand
GTGTGGAAGTCAAAATGATCGCAATGTAAGCGCCCATGCTTAGGTCGATACCAAATAACTGAGCAAAGAAGATTGCAACCAGACCGTAGTAAATCGCATTGCCTGACATGTTGATTGTTGCACCTAAAGGCAAAACAAAAGAAGCGGTAGAATTACGAACGCCAAGTTCTTTTTCAACCGTTTCCATGGTGACTGGTAATGTCGCCATAGAAGAAGCCGTTGAAAGAGCAACCGCTTGTGGCTTCTTCATTGCAATTAGGAATTTCTTAGCTGAGGTCTTAGTAAAGAGTTGAATCATCAACGGGTAGACGATGAAGCCAAAAATCAGAATCGCAGCGGTGTAAACCAGAAACAGTTTGAAAACGATCATTAAGGCTGAGAATCCAAAAGTACCCACGGCTTCAGCCATTAAGCCGAACACCCCTAAAGGAGCGATGACCATTACTTTGTTGATCATCCATACCATGGCATCAACAATCGTGTTTACGCCATTGATGATTGGATCGCGTTTCTCTTTTGCTTGCTGAGAAAGTGCCACACCGAAGAAAAGGCAAAAGACTAGGATCTGGAGGATGTTTTCATCGTTGAGTGAACTAAAAATGTTGGTTGGGATCATACCAGTGATGGTCGCCCAGAAAGTGGGTAGCTCACCTTTCGCTGCATATTCAGCAGAGAACATGCCTTCAACACCAGAAACATCAATGCCGATTCCTGGTTGAAATACTTCGCCCATAAAAAGTGCTAGCGCAACGGCTAAAGCGGAAGTAATACCAAAAAATCCTAGAGTCGTGAGGCCAACTTTTCCTGCTGACTGGCTGCTGCCTAAGCCCGCAGCGCCTGAAATAAGTGCGACCGCAACCAATGGAATGACCAACATTTTAATCAGTGCAATGAAGATGGCACCCATTGGAGCGAACATAACAGCGCTTTCGCCCATAAGAC
>NZ_JBNGCJ010000705.1:0-1929 GCF_049974785.1 Vibrio genomosp. F10 str. 9ZD137 | reverse complement strand
ACCGCTCTTCCGATCTCAGACCCGTACTTCTGGGCGAGTAAGCTGCATTTTAGTATCTCTGACGTTAGCTTTTACAATTATCCATACCTATTTGGTTATTTGTTTAGTAAGGGTGTTTATGCTCAAAGGGAAGCCAAAGGGGCCCATTTCTACCAAGACTATTTGTCATTGTTGCGTGACACAGGAAGTATGAACGCTGAACAAGTTGTAGAAAAGCACTTAGGCATGACGTTAACGGGGTCTGAATTTTGGCAACAGAGTATTGATCTGGTCAATGAGAAAGTGGAAGAATTCGAAGCGTTACTGGCGATAAGAAACGATGAAAACTAGCCGAAGATGACTCATAGGATGCCATTAATCTTGTCGATAAATGTCGTACTAAGTTATTGTTATTTCTTCCATCGCTGAGGATTCTTTAGGGTTACTTCGAACACCAATAAGCACCGAGTAACCCATTCCGATGCCGTTTTTGCGATTTATACTCGAATTACTATTAATAAGTGGGATCCTTTCAACATAAATTGCGCACTCAATTCATTAACATACCGCTGTGAAATAAAGGAGTACCACATGACGAAAACTATCTTTCGCCAATCATTTCTTTTAGACAGCTTAGATATCAATCAAGAAGTAGAAGCGTCGGATCTTACCGCGCCATCCGGAGTGACTCTAAAGCTGCATGAACGTGGCGTGCTGGAAGTGATACCAGCTGACTACGACGACAAAACAAAAAATATTATTATTTCGTGTGGTATCCATGGTGATGAAACGTCACCAATGGAAATCATCGATAAAATTATTTCTGATGTATTATCAGGTTTTCAAACCGTCTCTGAACGTTGTTTATTCATCATCGCTCACCCTGAAGCGACCAATCAGCACACGCGTTTTATTGAAGAAAATTTAAACCGACTGTTTGATGATAAACACCACGAGCCGAGTCGAGAAGTCACCATTGCTGATAATTTAAAGCGTACAGTGACTCGTTTTTACAGCGGCACCAAAGTAGAAACGCGTTGGCACCTTGATCTCCATTGTGCCATTCGTACGTCTAAGCACTATTCGTTCGCTGTGAGCCCTAAGACGAGATACCCGGTGAGAGGCCGTGCGTTACTCAATTTTGTCGAACAAGCACACATTGAAGCCGTGTTATTTTCCAATTCACCAGCTAATACGTTCAGTTGGTTTAGTGCTGAAAACTTTTCAGCTCAGGCCTTGACGATTGAGCTTGGTCAGGTGGCACGAATTGGCGAAAATGATTTAGAGAAGCTTGTGGCTTTCGATCTGGCATTGCGTGATTTGGTCGCGAGAAGCGAACCGGAACATCTCCCTAGAAAACCAGTGATGTATCGTGTTAGTCGAACACTGGTCAGAATGCACAATGAGTTTAACTTTTTGTTCGATGATGACGTAGAAAACTTTACGAGCTTTAAACACGGTGAAGTGTTCGGTTATGACGGTGAAAAACCCTTGATGGCAAAAAATGAAGATGAAGCCATTGTTTTTCCTAATCGCTACGTCGTCATAGGTCAACGTGCGGCATTGATGGTTTGCGAAGTTTCCATACGTTACGACAATGAGCAAGCGGTTTACGACTAATCGCATTTTTCAATTAAGTACCTTTTAACGGGGTGTCTTTTGATTAAGTACGGTTACTGCTTTCTATTTTAATGGCTTAACGTTAAGGTTAGGCCATTATTTTTTCACAGGTCTTCAAACATTGTTGTTTGACAAGAACATGGATTTTAATCAGCTTCTCCAAAAAAAGCATCGACGTTGGATGCGCTATTCTTTTCTTCTTTTTACACTATTACTCGTCAGCAGTGCGGTGTATTTGCTCGTCGGCGAACTGACGATTTCTCCCTTTGAACCGATTTCATCGCTAGAGTACCAATTACTATATCAATTACGTCTTCCGAGATTGTTAGC
>NZ_JBNGCJ010000704.1:0-4054 GCF_049974785.1 Vibrio genomosp. F10 str. 9ZD137 | reverse complement strand
TCTTGGTGAGCGTACGCCAGTGGCACTTCTAGACTTCGGCGCATCGGCTCGTCTAGCGGTTGGTGAAGCAATCACTAACATCGCAGCGACCAACATCGGCGATATCAAACACATTAAACTGTCGGCTAACTGGATGTCTCCAGCAGGTCACCCAGGTGAAGATTCAGGTCTTTACGAAGCAGTGAAAGCGGTTGGTGAAGAACTATGTCCAGCTCTGGGTCTAACTATCCCAGTGGGTAAAGACTCAATGTCGATGAAGACTAAGTGGGAAGAGAATGGCGAGCAGAAAGAAGTAACGTCTCCGCTATCTCTTGTTATCACTGCGTTTGCACGTGTTGAAGATGTTCGTAAGACAATCACTCCTCAACTGCGCACCCCTGATAACCTTGAAGGACTAGGTAATACAAGCCTAGTTCTTATCGACCTAGGTAACGGTAAAAACCGTCTAGGTGCAACGGCACTGGCGCAAGTTTACAAGCAGCTTGGTGATAAACCAGCAGACGTAGACAACGCAGCGCAACTAAAAGGTTTCTACGAAGGCGTTCAAGTACTTGTAGCGAACGACCAAGTTGTCGCTTACCACGATAAAGGCGATGGTGGTCTATTCGTAACGCTAGCAGAAATGGCGTTCGCAGGTCACTGTGGTGTTAACGCTGATATTGCAGCGCTTTTATCTGCATCAGAGAACAGCGAAGATACGCTTGCGGCACTCTTCAACGAAGAACTGGGTGCGGTAATCCAAGTACGTAACGATGACCTAGATGCAGTACTTGCTACTCTTGCAGAAAACGGCCTAGAAACGTGTTCACATGTCATTGGCAGCGTTGTTGGTGAAGGGGAAGCATCTGATGAGCTAGTGATTAAGTCAGGCGCAGACGTTGTAATCCAGCGTAACCGTACTGAACTACGTACTATCTGGGCTGAGACAACGCACAAGATGCAAAGTCTACGTGATAACCCAATATGTGCTGACCAAGAACACGAAGCGAAGAAAGACAACTCAGACCCTGGTCTAAACGTTAGCCTAAGCTTTGATGTAAACGAAGATATTGCAGCGCCTTATATTAACCTAGGTGCTAAACCTAAGATGGCAATTCTACGTGAGCAAGGTGTTAACTCTCACGTTGAAATGGCAGCAGCGTTTGACCGTGCAGGCTTCAAAGCGACTGATATTCACATGAGCGATATCCTAACGGGTCAAGCGGTTCTAGAAGAGTACAATGGCCTTGTGGCTTGTGGTGGCTTCTCTTACGGTGACGTACTAGGCGCTGGCGAAGGTTGGGCTAAATCAGTTCTATTTAACGACTCTACACGTGACCAATTTGAAAACTTCTTCAAGCGCGAAGATACTTTCTCTCTAGGTGTGTGTAACGGTTGTCAGATGTTGTCTAACCTACGTGACCTAATCCCAGGCGCTGAGTACTGGCCACGTTTCGTTCGCAACGAATCTGAGCGTTTTGAAGCACGTTTCAGTCTAGTTGAAGTTCAGAAGTCTGATTCTGTATTCTTCAATGGCATGGAAGGTTCTCGTATGCCAATCGCTGTTTCTCACGGTGAAGGCCGCGTAGAAGTGCGTGACAACGACCACCTAAACGCGATTGAAAATTCAGGTACAGTTGCCCTACGTTACGTTGATAACAACGGTAACCAAACGCAGCAATACCCGAACAACCCGAACGGTTCGCCAAACGCTATCACTGGTTTAACAACCACTGACGGCCGCGTGACAATCATGATGCCTCACCCAGAGCGTGTATTCCGCACGGTTGCAAACTCTTGGTCTCCAGAAGGCTGGGGCGAGAATGGTGCTTGGATGCGTATGTTCCAAAACGCACGTAAGAACGTAGGCTAACGATTAGGGTAAATTGATTTAGTTTAAAATTAGCAATCGCCACTCATTGAGTGGCGATTTTTTTTAAAATGAAGATGCTGAATAATGTCAGTATTGGCTTAAATTGACATGTTAAATAGATAAAAAATCTACTAATGTAATAGGAGGCAATGTCAAAGGAGTACATACATAATGCCTGTCTCGACTTGGAGTATGAGAGCGCTGTCAGCACTTATGTCGTTAGTGATTGTGCTCATGTTTCTTTGCGCCTACTTTGCCTTTAAATATTTGTGGTCATATGAAAATGCGCTGACTCAAGTTGAAATGATTCACAATAAAGAAGTGAACCAAGTCAGTGCCATGCTTGATTTTGCTAAAAACGATCTAGAAGGTATTCTTAAAGATAATGCTGCGTGGGATAGCATGGGTGAGTTTGCGAGCAACGGAAATCAAGAGTTTCTTAATGAGGATTTAAATATCCATACTCTCGCTTCTATGGGGTTAACGGCGGTCTTTATTTTTAATCCTAATAAGGTGTTAATGTATGGTGTTCGATATGACCGTCTAGCAAAAAGGGAAATCCCTGTCGGTAGTGACCTTTCTCATTATTTTGATCAATTACTCAAGCTTGGTTCGATGACTTCTAAAGATGAGCTAGAAGTGAATACAGGGTTGGTTGCGTTTGAAAACCAGGCTTACATCTATTCACTTTCTCGAATTTGTGATTCTGATGCTAAAAACTGCCACAGTGGTTTCGTTATTTTTATAAGCCAATTAGAGCCTGACTATGTTCAGTTGATTAAAAAGACAGCGGGTTTAGATGTGTCGATCAACATACTCGATCTCACCAATGATGATGACAGCAAAAATATAGGCAATCGTTCTATCAGTGAACTCATCTATTGGGATCCAATATCCAATTTAAATATAAATATTCAAGTCACTCATAGTATCGATAAGCCTGAATTTTTTGATTCTGATGAGTTGAGTCTTCTTGTTATCTTTGCAGCGACACTTTTTGCAATGAATTTTTTCTTGGTTCATAAATTGACATTACCGATTAAACAAGCGCGTAAAGCATTTATTGATTTTTCTCAAAAAGGTAAGCCTTTGCCAGACAAACAAGCCTTTCTTTCTCGTGAAATGAAGGATTTTTTTTCCGCTATTAATAAGCTTTTTAAAGAGATAGACATCAAGCAAAAAGAGCTAAAGTGGCAGTCTGAGCATGATTTCTTGACTGGGCTAGCAAACAAACGGTTATTGGAAAAAATCACGACAGAATGGAGTGAAAACCCCAAGATTCGCTATTTGGCACTCTTTATGATCGATATTGATTCATTCAAACTTTATAACGATAATTATGGGCATTTGGCAGGTGATAGAGCTTTGCAGCGCGTTGCCGCAAGTATTGATAGGGACGTGTATGCCGAAAATAAAATCTTGTCACGTTTTGGTGGAGAGGAGTTCTGCATGGTTATTGCTTCTTCGATTCCGCTTGATGCCAATACGGTGGCGAAACAAATGCACAAGAACATAGCGTCGGAATCGATTGTTCATGAATATTCAAAAGTTAAAGATATATTAACGGTAAGTATTGGGGCGGTTTGCTGTGAATGTGATTCAAAAGAGAGTTATTACAGCTTGATCCATAAAGCCGATAAAGAACTATACAAAGCAAAAGCCAGTGGACGGAATGGCTCTTGTATTGTAAAAAGCGGTGAGACTTCAGGTTTATCTATTAACGCTTTTTGAATGTATTTCAGCGAATAAAACAGCAGCAAATCTTTTGTATTTGTGCTCTAATACCGCGCTTACCAAGGGATGGTTTTAAACGCGCTCAATATAGATAGAATTCTTAGCGTTGGGCAATCCCTGATTTAATCCCTTAGGAATACAAAAATGGCTACAAATAAAAAATTTGCTATCCGCTTAACTGAAAAGCGTACTGGCTGGTCTGCGGAAATTACGCGCCAAGTAACATCTCGTAAAGTAGTTGTTTCAAAACGTGAAATGGGTTTTGAAACCGAAGAGCAAGCACAAGCTTGGGCTGAAAAAGAGCTAGCTGGTTTTGTTAAAAATCAAGCTGAACGTAACGAGCGTAAAGGGCAGCAGCGTCAAGAGCGTGAAGAACGTGAAGCAGCAGCGGCTCGTGAAGCTGAACAAAGAAGAGAAGCTCGTTTTGCTGCTGAAGACGACGCAGAGTAATTTCTGAACTCAATATAA
>NZ_JBNGCJ010000703.1:0-1125 GCF_049974785.1 Vibrio genomosp. F10 str. 9ZD137 | reverse complement strand
TGACAGAAATAACCAACAACGGTAAACCACCGACTATTGCCGCGGTTTGCAGCGTACTTAGCCCACCTAAAAACATCAGCGTCGTTGGCAAGAATGACAGGGTAAACGCCCAAAACATACGGTTCCAACGCATTGGCTCTTCGGTGACATTATTTTGAACGACAGAAGCCAAAATGTAAGAGATGGAATCGAAAGTTGTCGCTGTGAAAATAATACATAGCAGCGTAAATACCGCGATAACTAATGTGCTCATTGGTAACTGGGCAAGCATAGAAAAGATGGCTTTAGTTGGTCCCTCTTGATTGAGAATGGCGACCACGTCGAGCTGTCCTGAAAGTTGCAGTGACAGCCCATAATTACCCAGAATCATGAAAAACAAGAAACAGCCCATCGAGCCGAAGAAAATCGAACCTGCGACCATCTGTTTTATGGTTCTTCCGCGTGATATCCGCGCAACAAATAATCCCATACTTGGAGCAAACACCAGCCACCATGCCCAGTAGAAAATAGTCCAATCTTGTGGGAAGTGGGTATTTTCAAAAGTACCGTAACCACCAAACGGTTCTGCCCATGTTGCCATAACGAAGAAGTTAGACATCAGTCGTCCGATGGAATCTAAGCCCGTTTCAAGCATGAAGATAGTGGGCCCGGCAATAAGTACAAAAGCGAGTAAGCCCATCGCACCCCAGAAATTGATGTTACTTAAAATCTTGATGCCTTTTTCGAGACCCGCGTAAGAAGAATACGCAAAAATCGCGGTACAAAGTAACAGCACACTGACCTGAGTGACATTATTTTTTGGCAACCCCAATAGGTGGCTAAGCCCTTCTGTAATAAGAGGTGCCGCTAACCCTAAAGTTGTTGCCGCGCCGCCAAGTAAACCAAAGATAAATAAGACATCAACAATTTTTCCAGCAGCGCCACGGCTCCGGTGTTCCCCCAAAACAGGCATTAATGCACTCGAGATTTTGAGTACCGGTTGTTTACGAACATAGAAGAAGTAGGCGATGGGAATGGCAGGAATAAGGTAGATAGACCAGGCAATTGGCCCCCAATGGAACAACCCGTAGGTGGCCGCCCAGCGAACGGCTTCTTCACTTCCTGGGTCAGATCGGAAGAGCGGGT
>NZ_JBNGCJ010000702.1:0-3796 GCF_049974785.1 Vibrio genomosp. F10 str. 9ZD137 | reverse complement strand
GGCGGCAGAACTCGCACTTTGAGCCACTTCGTGAACGGTCGCTGTAAATTGATTAATCGCGGTTGCCACCTGCTCGGTCCGTGATTGCTGTGTCATGATGTTTTCTTTAGTTTGCATCGCAACCGCTGAATTTTCTTCAGCAGACCGAGCCAACTGACCAATCGAGTCCCTATTAGTTTGCACAACGTGTCGGAAGCTGGTCACTATTCGATTAACCGACTTAGCAATGTGCGAAAACTCATCGTCTCCAGACGCATCTAAACGCTGAGTTAGATCGCCTGCGGCGATTTTCTCCGAACGCTCTTTAAGTTCGGTTACCGCATGGTTGACACGTTTTATAACAAGCAGTGACATCGAAATAATGACCAGCAGCGATATGATGGTGATTGTACTCACGACCCAGATAAAACGTTCGCTATTTGCTTCGGCCTGTTCAAAACTCTTACGTCCCTCTTCCACTTGCATGGAAAAGAACTGCTCCGCATGCTGGTATGCTTGTTGGAACTTGGGGTTAATTTGCTGCAACAATAGAATGTTCGCGGCGTAATAGTCGCCACTTTTGAGTTTCGCAATCGCTGGTAAGAAGCCTTGTGTAGTAATGTCATCTAAAACTTGTGCTAGGCTATTAACGACTTGTTCTTCATCACTTGCCAGGTCGGATTGGAGTAGTTCGTTGTCAATGATGTGGTGTAATGTCTCAAGCGAATTCTCAATCTGCGTGATATGGAACTCAATAGGATGATCGTGCATCGATGCCGTGTTGGATGAAGGGTCATGCTGGAACGAGAGTAATAAGGCACTTCTCGCATTCCCGAGTTCATCAATCACCTTACTTGTGCGTATGGTATGTTGCATCCCCTGACTATAGAGATCTTCAATGTAACTGGCCGATGTTTGCATCCCAGAGATACCTTGATAACCCAAGAAGACAAAAGCAATTAAAGTCAGTAATACATTGAGTTTGAGTTTGGTTCCGACTTTAGCGAAAAAGCTCAACAACTTCATTTGTTGTTGGTCATTAGCGTTGGTGGATTCTATCTTGGCTGAAGCCATGTGCGATCCTTATTATTAAAATACATTTTACTAATATAGCCAGAATGGCAAATACTCGCCTGCTACTAATTGACATAGGTCATGAATAGGAGTTATCCAGCCAATTTTGTACGGTTTATTGCTGACTCAGCCAAATAGTAAATGAATCACAAGGACACACACCTTAAGTACTGCTCCACTCAGTGTGCAGGCGAACCATATATGACACCGTTCATTTGCTATCGGTTGAATAGAAAATTTTTAGGCAGCACAGATTCGAGGATGTCGAGCAAGTTCTTGGTATTTGGCTTAAAGCATCAATACAAGATTATTACTTAACGCGGCGTTATGATTTTAGGATGGAACCTTGATAACTCCAATAATAACAATTTTAATTCTATCTTCTCCCTTAGGGATTGCTTTTTCCTATTCAAAATTAAAGAAGACATCTCTTAATATAATCAAATCATAATGTGATTTGATTATAGCCGTGTTACGAATCAAGGAATCCCTATGTGGATCTGGAAAAATAACGATTGGCCTAACTTCAATTAGGACAAAGCTACTGTTGAGCCAATGGTTAGGCGCACTCGATTCAATCAAGGCATCTTATTGGGGAAAATGCTTAGCCATTCACAAGATGACAAAGAATGCATGCTCGATACTCTACTGGCCAACATCGTTCATTCAAGCGCTATTGAAGGTGAAAAATTGAATGCATTCTCAGTGCGTTCGTCGCTTGCGAGTAGGCTAGGACTGACTGAAAAACGACCGTTCCCAACGACTGAGCAAACAGACGGCCTCGCAGAAATAATGCTAGATGCCGTGGATAATCTAGATATAAAACTAACCCTTGAGCGCATCTTAGTTTGGCATGAACGGCTATTTCCAGAAGGTTATACGATGTTCAACCCTGTCGTCGGAGGCCAACTGAGGGGGGATACGCCAATGCAAGTTGTCTTTGGTCGGTTAGATAAACCCGTGGCCCATTTTGAAGCACCAGGACGCGACATTTTAGATCAAGAATTAGAGCAATTTATTGAGTGGTTTAACAGCTCAAAAGTTGACACCTCGCTTGACCCATTAGTTCGCGCCGCGATAACACATCTTTGGTTTGTGACAATACACCCGTTGGATGATGGTAATGGACGTATAACACGTTTATTGACAGATTTAGCGCTGGCACAAGCAGAGGAGCAATCTGTCCGCTTCTAAGCAATGTCTGTGAGTATATTGGCGAAGCGAAAAAGCTACTATGAAATACTTGAGAGAACTCAAAAAGGGGGGGATAGACATAACCCATTGGTTAGTTTGGTTCTTTGAGACGCTAAATGAAACGTTTGATGAGGCATTAAAAGAAATTGATCAAACTGTTTTCAAAACAAATTTCTGGCGAAACGTAGATCAAACACTGCTGAACAATGAACAAGTCAAAGTGCTAAATAGATTGTTAGATGGTGACTTTATCGAAGGAGTGACAACGTCTCAATATCACAAGATCGCAAAAGTTAGTAAACCGACAGCCACCCGCCATCTTAGGGCGCTTGTGGAGCAAGGGTGTTTAGAGAAATCAGGAGCAGGTAGGAGTACTCGGTACTTATTAAAGAGATAGACTCACTGCATGAGCGGTCAGTCTTTTCAACTCTATTACTCGTTATTCTCCATTGTAAGCTTGCGAAACAGAACGTTGGTAATTCTTACCAGAAAATAACCTGACTTTTACTAATGACAGACCGCGCAGCACCGATGCGCGTAATCACCCAAAAGCTGTCACATTTTAACATTTCAATCTCTACATCACTTTTGCATAATAATTCGCTTGGGTGCTCTGACTGGCAGGGGGGCCAGTTTGAATGGAGCAGTTTAGTTTCTTGTAATGGCAAAAATCAGGCAAAACATTACCAACGAGTTTCGGCAAAATAGTCTGATAAATAATCAATCAGTGTACGAACAGTTGGTGACATATACTTTCTGGAAGAATAGAGAGCATAAATGGTAAGGTCATTTGGTTTCCAATTCGGCAAAACCTGCTGAAGCTGACCACTTTTAACGTATTGGTTTGCGAGATAAGTTGGCTGAATAGCTATGCCTGCGCCACACAATACTGCATGCAGTAAGGTTGTCGTTTCATTTGCTGTCAGATTACATCTAACTTCTACCGATTGTTGCGAGTTGTCTTTTGTCAAATGCCAGATATGTTGTTCGAAATTTTTATACCCAAGACAAGTATGATTGGTTAAATCGCTCGGTTCAGAAATGGTACTATTTCTGGTCAAATATAGTGGCGAAGCTACCACAACTGACTCACATACCGATATTGGCTTACCTATAAGAGATGGATCAGGTGCCGACGCGATTCGGATAGCAAGATCTATCTGCCTTTCAGTCAGGTCGGTTACTGAGTCTTGCAAGTCGATATCGATTTTTACTTTGGGGTTCTCCGCCATAAACTCTTGAATAGCTGGCACCAATTGGGAATAACCAAATGACATGCTTGTTGCTAACCGAACTGTACCCGATAGTTCACCACTGGTGTCTGATAGCCCGCTTAGGCTTTCTGCCTGCCCAAGCCATTGTTTAACTTCTTCCAGACATGTTTCGCCCGCTGTTGTCAAAGAAACTTTTCGTGTGGTTCGATGCAGCAGGCGTGTTTTTAGCCAAGCTTCCATAGCCTCAATGTATCTCGTCACCATGGGGCGAGACATATTCAACCTGTCTGCTGTGACGGTAAAACTGCCAGTCGTTGCAACGTCAACAAATACTT
>NZ_JBNGCJ010000701.1:0-3458 GCF_049974785.1 Vibrio genomosp. F10 str. 9ZD137 | reverse complement strand
CGCTCTTCCGATCTCAGCAGCAGATACGCCGAATTTTTCTTCCATAGCTTCGATAAGCTCAACAACTTGCATTACAGACATTTCTGCAACTGCGTCTAGGATTTGCTCGTTAGTAATAGACATAACAATTCTCTTTTAAGTCAACAATTAGTTTATTTTACAATCAGTAGAAAGCAAGGCTTATGCCGCAGCTTCTTCTTTTTGATCACGTAAAGCAGCGATAGTACGAACCAGCTTACCAGCAGAAGCTTCTTTCATGCACATCATTAGGCGTGCAATAGCTTCGTCGTAAGTTGGTAGTGTCGCTAGTACTTCAGCGTCAGTTAGTGCGCCTTCAAATGCAGCGGCTTTGATCTCGAACGCTTTGTTCTCTTTCGCGAAGTCTTTAAAAAGACGCGCGCCAGCACCTGGGTGCTCGTTAGAGAATGCAATCAGAGTAGGACCAGTGAAAGTGTCAGTAAGACACTCGTAATCTGTTCCCTGAACTGCACGGCGTGCTAAAGTGTTACGCACAACTCTCACATAAACACCCGCTTCACGCGCTTGTTTACGTAGAGAAGTCATTGCGCCAACTTCAACGCCACGAGAATCAGCTACAACTGCAGAAAGTGCACCACTGGCAGCTTCGTTGACTTCAGCAACAATTGCTTTTTTGTCTTGAAGGTTTAAAGCCATTTGGATTTACTCCTGGTTGTCGTTACACCACTCACTATTATCACAACAGTGAGAGTTAATAAGGTGCAGTCCCAGAAGAAAGTTAATCATATAATGAAACATCATATAAGAAAGCTTTCTGTCAGTTCGGGCACCATCTACGTAGGACGATTAAGTTAATTGAAAAACAATTAACACCTACGGTCTTGGACGGAGACTGTTCTAATTCCATTTATTGACAATTCAAAAAAAGGAATCAACGTCAGCCCCAACCACAAATTAGGCGCAGAATTATACATTAATTCTGCGCCTAATCAAACAAATTATGCTTGTGTGTTCAGGCTAGCCTGATCAACAGTAACACCCGCACCCATAGTGGTAGAGATGCTTACTTTCTTCACGAAAGTACCTTTCGCAGAAGAAGGTTTTGCTTTCTTAAGTGCAACTAGAAGAGCTTCTAAGTTCTCTTGAATTTGCGCCGCTTCGAAAGTAGCTTTACCAATAGTAGTGTGGATAATACCGTTTTTGTCGTTACGGTAACGAACCTGACCCGCTTTAGCATTTTTAACTGCTTCAGCAACGTTAGGAGTTACAGTACCAACTTTAGGGTTTGGCATTAGACCGCGTGGACCTAGGATAGTACCTAGTTGGCCTACAACGCGCATTGCATCTGGAGATGCAACAACAACGTCAAAGTCCATTACGCCTTTCTTCACTTGCTCAGCAAGATCTTCCATACCAACGATATCTGCGCCAGCTTCTTTAGCTGCTTCAGCGTTTGCACCTTGAGTGAACACTGCTACGCGAATGTCGCGGCCAGTACCGTGCGGAAGTACAGTTGCACCACGTACGTTCTGGTCAGATTTACGAGCATCGATGCCAAGGTTTACAGCAACGTCTACAGACTCAACAAATTTCGCTGTTGCTAGTTCTTTAAGAAGAGCAACTGCTTCGTTGATTTCGTATTCTTTCGTTACTTCAACTTTTTCACGAATTGTGCGCATGCGCTTAGTTAGTTTTGCCATGTTCTTAACCCTCTACCACTAGGCCCATTGAACGAGCAGTACCCGCAATAGAACGTTTCATCGCTTCAACATCAGCACCAGTCATATCAGCAGCTTTAGTTTCTGCGATTTCTTGGATTTGAGCGTCTGTTACCGTACCCACTTTTTCAGTGTTAGGACGACCTGAACCAGACTTAACGCCAGCCGCTTTCTTAAGAAGAACAGCAGCAGGTGGAGTCTTAGTAACGAACGTGAAAGAACGGTCGTTGTAAACAGTAATAACTACTGGAGTCGGTAGACCTTTCTCAACAGATTCTGTTTTTGCGTTGAACGCTTTACAGAATTCCATGATGTTTACGCCGTGTTGACCTAGTGCAGGACCAACCGGTGGACTTGGGTTTGCCATACCAGCTGCTACTTGCAGTTTGATATAAGCTTCAACTTTCTTAGCCATGATATTTCCTAATTTTGGGTTCAAACGCCAACATTTCAGTCAGCTCCCCGTTTTTCATAAAAAACTTCTTACAGTAATACCTGTAAAAAGGCGCGAAATTATAAGCATAATCCGCGCCATTAACAAGCATTAAAAAGGTGTTTTTTTAATCAAGTTTTTCCACTTGACCAAATTCAAGCTCAACAGGTGTCGCACGACCAAAGATCGATACTGACACTTTAATGCGGCTCTTCTCGTAATCCACTTCTTCAACAGTACCGTTGAAGTCAGCAAACGGACCATCATTAACACGAACCACTTCACCCGCTTCGAACATTGTCTTAGGACGCGGAGCTTCGCTCGCTTTCTCAAGACGGTTCAAAATCGCATCCGCTTCTTTGTCAGTGATAGGCGCAGGACGATCAGAGGTACCACCAATGAAGCCCATTACACGAGGAATACTACGTACTAAGTGCCATGATTCATCATTCATCAGCATTTGTACTAATACATAGCCTGGGAAAAATTTACGTTCGCTTTTGCGACGTTGGCCAGCACGCATCTCTACTACTTCTTCTGTAGGTACTAATACTTCGCCAAACAACTCTTCCATGTTGTGCATTTTAATATGTTCACGTAGCGATTGAGCCACACGACCTTCATAACCTGAAAAGGCTTGAACAACATACCAACGTTTCTTTGGAGCTTCACTCATGAATTAAAACCCTCACACCCCAGTTGCTAAGGCAACAAGACGAACCATAATGCCGTCAATGCCCCATAACACTAGAGCCATTACAATACATACTGCTAATACGATAAACGACGTTTGCATGGTTTCCTGACGCGTAGGCCATACCACTTTACGCACTTCCATTCGGGATTCGCGTGCAAAGACAATCGCTGCTTTACCTTTAGCCGTTGTCGCAGATACACCAAGTGCAGCGGCGATTAATACAACGACGCCTGCAGCTCGAATCACTACAGACATTTCACCATACAGGTAATTACCCACAACAGCAGCGGTTAGCAGAATAAAAGTGAGAATCCACTTAAACGTATCTGCACCGTTTGAGCTATCAGGAGTTTCAGCATTATTTGCTTTCATACAACCAACCTGTCATAAGTCTTAATATAGACGACAATAGCCCCGCTGTTGCAGGGCGAATTCCATAACATCAATAAAAATAACCATTGATGTATACTCTTGAGATGAGGAAAAACCTCAAACCAAATTCCTTGCTTTACGCTTAATTGTTCGCCATGACCAACAAGCATAATATTCAGCGCAGAAAAAGGGCATCAAATGATGCCCTTTTTACTAGTAGTTAGTCAAATCTTAATCAAAGATTTTAGCAACAACACCA
>NZ_JBNGCJ010000700.1:0-3120 GCF_049974785.1 Vibrio genomosp. F10 str. 9ZD137 | reverse complement strand
GCCGCACAAGCTCAGGTCCCTCTACCGTTAAGTCGAGATCTGGCGGGTGAGCAAGTGGCAGAACGAGTTCAAATGATGATGTCAAAGAATTTAAAGAACATTGATATCCGTCTTGACCCACCAGAACTCGGTCGAATGCAAATTAGAATGAATATGAATGGTGATAACACGGCGGTTCATTTCACTGTGACCAATCAACAAGCGAGAGACGTGATTGAGCAATCTATGCCTCGGCTAAGAGAAATGTTAGCCCAGCAAGGGGTACAGTTAGGCGATACATCGGTGCAGCAACAGAACTCAGGACAACAACAAGGGCAATATACGACCAATGAGAATCAAGGGTCAGGTCAAGGATCAGCCAATAATATGGGTGATAGTGACGAAAATATTGATTCAGACACAAAAGTTGATTTGAATGTCACAACAAAGCGTGATGGAATCAGTTATTACGCTTAAACTATACAAAACAAAACGATATAAAAAGAATAAATAGAGATTGTTATGGCTGATGAAGAATTAGAACAAGAACAACCGAAAGGGAAAAGCAAACTCCTGATCATTATCATCGCAGTGGTGGTATTACTGGTTGGTGGCGGTGCTGCTGCATTTTTCCTTATGGGATCCAGTGACTCTGCGGAATCTGGGGCATCGGCTGAGGCGAAAGTGGCGTTGCCTGCTGATCCTGTGGCTTACGTCAATATACCTCAGCCGTTCCTCTTTAATGTGACCGGTGATAAACGCGACAGGTTGGTTCAGATAAAAGTCCAACTGATGGTACGCGGAAGCGAAAATGAAAATCTCGCCCGTTATCATTCACCTTTAATTGAAAGTGCGCTATTGGGTACGTTTGCCTCAGCAACGGTCGATCAGTTACGCAGTGTGGATGGTAGAGTAGAGTTAAGAACGAAGGCCAGCGAAGATATTAAAGCCAGCCTGACACGAGCTGTCGGTCATCCCGTGATTGAACGTGTATTATTTACCGATTTTGTAATTCAGTAGGTGTGAAGTGACCGATCTATTAAGCCAAGACGAAATTGATGCTCTTCTTCATGGTGTAGACGATGTTGATGAGGCCGAAGATGAAGTAGAAGTGGATAATGCCTCCGCGGTTAATTTTGACTTCTCTTCTCAAGACCGAATTGTTCGTGGTCGAATGCCAACGCTTGAGCTTATCAATGAGCGTTTTGCCAGACACCTTCGGATCAGCTTGTTTAACATGCTTAGAAAAACCGCTGAAGTGTCGATTAATGGTGTACAAATGATGAAGTTTGGTGAGTACCAAAACACATTGTATGTACCGACCAGTCTTAATATGGTGCGTTTCAGACCATTGAAAGGTACGGCGCTTGTCACGATGGAAGCACGATTAGTGTTCATCTTGGTAGAGAACTTCTTCGGTGGTGATGGCCGCTTTCATGCACGAATTGAAGGCCGAGAGTTTACTCCAACAGAAAGACGAATTGTTCAGCTGTTGCTTAAAATAGTATTTGAAGATTACAAAGAAGCCTGGTCACCGGTGATGGGTGTTGAGTTTGAATATCTGGATTCCGAAGTGAACCCAAGTATGGCGAACATTGTTAGCCCAACAGAAGTGATTGTGGTGAGTTCATTCCATATCGAAGTGGATGGTGGCGGTGGTGATTTCCACGTGGTTATGCCGTACTCCATGGTCGAGCCTATACGTGAATTGCTCGATGCGGGTGTTCAGTCGGATAAGATGGAAACCGACATTCGTTGGAGTTCGGCATTGCGTGAAGAGATCATGGACGTTCCTGTTAATTTCCGAGTGAACTTACTTGAGCAAGATATTTCGTTACGTGATCTGATGGAACTTCAAGCGGGTGATATTATTCCTATGGTCATGCCTGAACATGCCACCATGTTTGTCGAAGAACTGCCGACATACCGAGTAAAAATGGGACGCTCGGGAGAAAATTTAGCGGTTCAAGTTTCAGAAAAAATTAAACGTCCTGATGTAGTTAAAACGGATCTCGCTTTCCTTGGCAAAGACATTATGTCTGAATTCGAGGATGATAACGGCGACGATGAAGATGAGTATTAAGAGTAGGTAATAAAGAATGAGTGAACCAAGTGACGACCAGAAACTAGCAGACGAATGGGCAGCTGCGTTGGGAGAGGATCCATCCGCTCCTGAAGTGGATGTTGATGATATTCTGGCAGCACCGCTTGATGAGTTAAAAGATACCTCTTCGCCAATTTCAGAAGACGAGAGACGCAAGCTCGATACCATTTTAGACATTCCGGTGACCATATCTATGGAAGTCGGGCGCTCACAGATCAGTATTCGCAACCTGTTGCAACTCAACCAGGGCTCAGTGGTCGAGCTGGAACGCGTGGCGGGTGAGTCATTGGATGTTTTGGTCAACGGCACGTTGATTGCCCATGGTGAAGTGGTTGTCGTCAATGATAAGTTTGGTATTCGCTTAACGGATGTTATTAGTCAAACGGAACGCATTAAAAAGCTACGATAACCTGGATTCTCAAATAAATGAGATTCTTAGATAACGGCAAGTTTTAGAACAATGAGATGCTTTTATAAATGACAAAGAAAGCGAGCGAATGAAATACGTAGCACTAGCGCTAGTATTTTTGCCATATAGCGCCATGGCAGCCACAGGCAGTGAATTGGATTTAGCGACCACAGTGGGGTCGCTTTTATTCGTTGTTGCTTTGATCTTTTTGTTAGCTTGGGCGCTAAAGAGAATGCGTGTACCCACGATGATGAACCAAAAAGGGTTATCGATTGTTCGTCAAATTCCCGTGGGTACTAAAGAGCGTGTTATGATCATTGAAGCGGGGAAAGAGCAGTTTTTGGTCGGCGTGACGACCCAGTCGATTCAGCTGATTTCAAAACTGGACACCCCGATCACTCAGGAGGAGTTAGCCTCAGGGTCATTTGCGAATCAGATGAGCCAGCTATTGAAGAAAAATGACCAATCATAATCGTTTTATCACATTGATTATCGCGAGTGCGTTGCTGCTTTTCGCCTCGTTCGCTTTTTCTCCGGTCGCATTTGCGCAAGAAGAGCTAGATGCTATCATTCCTCCCAACGCAGCGGGTGCATCCAATGTTACGGTGACTAGATCGGAAGAGCGGGT
>NZ_JBNGCJ010000699.1:0-5563 GCF_049974785.1 Vibrio genomosp. F10 str. 9ZD137 | reverse complement strand
GGGCTGTTACACACTCAGTTGCAAGAAGTCGAACAATTAGCGACGGCAATGAATGAAATGTCAACGACGTCAGGGTTGGTCGCTCAAAATGCTCAAAGCGCAGCAGAATCGGCACAAACTGCGGATTTAGCGGCAACCAAAGGCAGCAGCATTGTTCTTGAAACCACACAAGCGATTCAAAACTTAGGTGACCAATTGGATGATTCAATGGTTGCGGTTCAGGCGCTTGGAAGCTCAATTGGAGACATTGAATCCATTGTGAGAGTGATTAACGAAATCGCTGATCAAACGAATTTATTAGCATTGAATGCAGCGATTGAAGCCGCACGAGCTGGTGATTCTGGCCGTGGTTTTGCCGTTGTGGCTGATGAGGTCAGAACTCTTGCTCAGCGCACGCAAGACTCGACCACTGAGATAAGGACGATGATTGATAAACTCCAACAAGGGTCGCAATCCGTCACTCAAACAATGAATATAAGCCATGAGCTAGCGATGTCGACCGTAGAACAAGCACAAACGGCCAACCATGCGCTAGAAGATATACGACATGCTATTTCTTCGATCACTGAGATGAACATTCAGATAGCCTCAGCAGCGGAAGAGCAGAGCTTGGTTGCGGAAGAGATCAACAATAACACTGTAAGCATTAAAGATCTGTCTGATAGAGTGACAGAAAAATCGACGCACACGAGTCAGCAGGTACTGAAACAGTCTGCGCATATTGAAGATCAAAATAAGCAGCTCAATCAGTTTATTGTTTGAAATTAGAACAATCTAGAACGATGTTTTTATTGATCGATGTCGGATAGGTTTCAATTGATGACTTATTGGAACCCATCTCATTTCACAATGAAATGTATTGCTATGTCATTATTGATATAACAGAACTTTCCTCGTAGCATTACGAGGAGACTACACTAACGCCATTCATTTAATTGCGTTCCCAAAAAGGCACACTGATGAACCTCCAGCAGATTGACTTGAATTTACTGAAAACCTTATTGGTTCTGTTGCAAGAAAAAAACACCAACCGGGCGGCTGAACGTCTAAATACAAGCCAACCTGCTGTCAGTCGAAACCTAGCCAAGCTAAGAGACCAACTCGGCGATCCTCTGTTTATTCGCCAATCTCGCGGACTCAAACTCACTCCCAAAGGTGAAGAACTTGCAGAACGGTTACCGAAAGTCTTTGACGATTTGACGGAGGCTTTAGCAGGTGAAGAGTTTTTGCCCGAGAAACAAGTGGGTGTGATTAAAATGGCTATGAATGGCTTTTTAATTGAAACTCATGGATACCAAATTTGTGAGGCTATTACCCATTCTGCGCCAAACGTAACGGTCGAACTTTTGAATTACTCAGCCAAAACCGCCGCTGAATTGATCAATGGTGAATTAGACTTTGCAATCAGCTATTACCCACTAGATGTGTCTAAAGAATTGAGACAGATACCGATAGGTTTGCTTAATTTTGTGGGTATTGTGCGTAAAGGACATGAATTAGAAGGTCAAACGGTATCGGTTAATGAGGTTTTTAATTATGACGTTGGTGGCTTGGTCGACCCTGACTTTAACCATAAGAGTATGTTACTGGCTGATTTTGTTGATACACAACATAACTTCAAGCCTAAGTTTAGGTGCCAAGACATCAATCCGATTCTCAATATTGTTCTTCGATCCGATATGGTATTTGTCGCGCCTAAGTCTTTGATGGCAGTGATTGATAATGAACGATACAGCTATGTTGAAGTGTCGGGAATAGAGAAACGTAACGAGATAAAAGTTGGGCTTTTATACAACAGTAAGTATCTAAAATCACAGAAATTCAAATGGATAGAGTCGATTTGTGATTCGGTGATCCCCCCTATAATGCTAAAGTAACATTCTTATGCATGGCTTAAAAAACCGATAGAGCAGCAATTCACTATCGGTTTTTGATATTGCCATTTTTTGTGTGGCCTCGATGTTGTCTAGGCTAACTTGAGTTCTTCTAAAACAACATGAAGTGACGAGCGCACCAAAGGTGACAATGCAAGAACTTCCTGGCAAGGCTGAACCAAATCGGGAATTTGGTAGGTGAGCATATCGGCAGCAATGGCGGCACGAACCCCATTATTTGAATCTTCAAATGCTAAGCAGTGTTTAGGATCCACATGTAAACGTTCAGCAGCGAGCAGATAGATTTCAGGGTGTGGTTTGCCGTGCTGAACTTCACAGCCGGTTGTTAGGTTATCGAAAAAGTGGTCAAGACCAGCAAGCCTTAGTTTTATTTCCGCGACCTCTTTTTGAGTCGATGTTGCAACGGCTGTCGGTACGTTATTCGCCTTTAACCAAGTCAGCAGCTCAACCACGCCATCTTTAACGGGGATGGCTTGATGTTTGACCACAGCGTTATACCGATCTCGCCACTCAACATGCAAAGCAGGGTAGTCAAGATCGGGACCATAGCCTTCTCGAATGACCGCTTCAATACCGGCTGAATTTCGTCCAATGATAGATAAATAGACCTCTTCCAAAAAAGGCACATTTTGCGCTCGGCACGCTTCTTTAAAAATCGACATACACACTCGCTCGGTATCGAGAAGTAATCCATCCATGTCAAAAATAGCGGCTTCAAATTTCATTATGCTTGTTTCTTTGCTTTGTTCAGTACAGGGCGTGCATTGTGTCATGTTTCATTAAAGACAACCATACGCACTCTCCTTTCCGCTTTTGAGATTCTTGAACTAAAGCCCCCAGTTATTTAAGCCTTCACAAACAAAAGTGACAATTCTCTTCATCGAGCCCAAATACGCCTTGTAAGCTGGCAAGGTGCTGTTTCCCTTCTGTTACGCCCATTTCGTAACCTGCTTTTAATGTCTTTTGATTCATAGTCAGTCGTCTTACTGCAAAATCCTCTGGCGGTGCTATTACTCGAATTTGTACGTCACAGGGTGGGTTTCGGATAAATTCCAATGAACGATTGTAGTTATCGGCACGCTTGAGCATTGCACGGGCGATATTGGGGTACTTCGCCAGCAGTCTTTTTATCATCCACGGATGTTTTACAGGACTCATTTGATAGCTCAATGGATGAGATAAAATCACGGTGATTTCTGTCGCTCCTCGTCGATAAGCCTCTTGAACCGGAATCGAGTCTGAAACTCCTCCATCTGTGTAGCAGCGGCCAGAGAAACAAGGCGTCTCTTTATAAGCAACGGGAAGTGCGGTGGTTGCTTCAATGACTTGGCCGAGATTACTGGGCTGAACATGGTAATAATCAGCGTAGCCTGTTTCGATATTGGTGACCGCAGCGTACATGGGAATAGAATGAAATAATCGGTCCCAATCCAAAGGAAACGCTCTATTGGATTGCTCCCAAAGCCAACGGACATCGACCAAATTGCCCCCTTTTGCAAAACGAAGCGGGCTATAGAAATGTTTGTCGGTAGCAAGCTGAGTAATCACTTTGGCGCTGCGTTTAGGGGAATGCCCGAGATAACCGATTAAATTGGTTGCCCCAGCCGACACACCGATAGCAAAATCGTAAGGCAGAAATTGGTTGTCCATGAAGGAATCAAGCACGCCACTGGCAAAAATACCGCGCATTGCTCCGCCTTCAACGATAAGGGCTTTTTGGGGTAGGGTAGAAGTGGTCATCGGGGGCTTCTCTGTCAATCAATCTTGCAGCTAGAGTAGCGTTAGCGAATCACTTTGGATAATGGGTTCTATGTATTGATTTGATAGGTGAAAGCGATGTCATTTTGCAGACACAAAAAAGCCATACCGCTTATTTATCACAAGCATGTGGTATGGCGTTTTTAGCTCAATAATTGTATTCGACTAAGAATATTTATGAGCCATAATGCATCCATAAGCGGTCATGAACGGTGCTTCTTGGTACTGTTTTAAGCCTGTTTCGCTGAATTTAACCGGCATAGGATTGCGCTTCAGTTTCTCTTTAATGTCGTTGGGTGCAACCACTTCGACATCGAGATCGCTGATCAGTTGGATAGCCGCTTCTAGTTTGAAGCCATAACCACCACCCGCGAATTTACCCTTGGTTTGACGTTGACGAATCACCACTTTGTCGACTTGGTAGTCTTCCATCAATTTAGCGAAAGAAAACTGAAAATCTCTCATTTGTTGAGTATCGTTGCCGTTCGCAATAGACACTTTAGAAACACGACAGTCAGGAATATTAAAGACACCGTCAGACAATGAAAGTAGGCAAATCACCGCGTCATTACCTTTGATCTCAACACCACAAATTTTCATTTTATTACCTTTTTACTTTAGACGTCGACATTATAGAGGCTATTCCCCTCTCTAGACCAGCATAACTGTTGGGGTTTCTTGTTTCGTTTTGCTTCATTCCTCGTTATTGTTTGATCCGCTTGAGCTTTAGGTCAATACAATCTGTTAATCTATCGAGTCGGCTGGATCAATATCAGAGGTGTGTGAATGCGATGGGCAAGAACAAGAGACACGTGGAAAGTTTGGCTGGATGGCAGAAAAAAGAGCAATAAGAATGAGATTGATCTTGGGAGCCACTTAAATTATGAGTAAACCGTTTGAGTTTAAAACCATCTTACTCGCTTGCTTAGTGATCAGTGTCGGGCAGTTGAGTATGGGGTTGGTTTTCCCATCATTGCCGTGGATAGCGAAAGACTTTGATATTTCTTTGGAACACGCCCAACTTTTGGTCAGTGTGTACTTACTTGGCTTTGGCCCCTCTCAATTTTTGTATGGGCCGATCTCGGATGCGCTGGGGCGTAAAAAGGTATTGTTGACCGGGCTGTTCATTGCCACGTTGGGGCTTGTGATGATCATCTACTTTAGCCATTCATTTACAGGCATGGTGGCTGGACGTTTTCTTCAAGGGTTAGGCACAGGCTGCTGCGCCGTGCTCGCGAGAGCGTCAACCCGAGATCGTTTTAGTGGTGCTGATTTGCCTATCGCCATGTCGTACATTGCCATGGTCGCTTCGATTACCCCTTTGTTTGCCCCTGTCCTGGGTGGGTTTATTAACTTCCACTTCGGTTGGAGTATGGTGTTCACATCATTGCTGGGGTATGTCTTTTTTACTTGGATTATCTTTGCCCTGAGATTTAAGGAAACCATTACAGAGCGCAGCCCAATTCCATCGCCTAAAAAGGTATTACTGCAATATCGCGAGCTATTAACCTCTCGCTACTTTATGAGCTTTGCCAGTATTAGTTGGCTGAACTTTAGCCTGATGATCACGACGGTGTCTGTGATGCCGTTTATCATGCAAAACCAAATTGGTATGACATCGGATCAATACGCATTATGGGCTTTGATCCCTGCGCTTGGCATGCTGGTCGGCACCAGTCTTTGTAATCGAGTTCGCCCCATCATTGGCAGTAAAAAAATGTTACTTTGTACGCCAGTCTTGCACCTTTGTGCGGCGATATGGCTGTTCTTTTGCCCTGTTGAACCGTTGTATTTGATGCTTGGTCAGCTATTGATGATTCTGGGCAATGGTATTGCTTTACCTTGTTCGCAAGCGTTGGTCATGCAACCTTATAAAAAAAATGCAGGGGCGGCGGCGGCGATGTCTGGCG
>NZ_JBNGCJ010000698.1:0-3769 GCF_049974785.1 Vibrio genomosp. F10 str. 9ZD137 | reverse complement strand
CGTCGCTTGCGCAATATCAACCACCGCAGAAGGGCTCATAGGCGGGCTCGTGCACACCTACTTTGTTAGAAAAAACAAAGTAAGTCAGCTATTTAGCCCCAGCATCGTATTTGGGACCACATTGTTTGCTGAAATTATGCAAATGCTCATCATTTTGCTGGTTGCCAAGCCTTTTGCACAATCCTATGCCCTAGTCTCTGACATTGCCGCTCCTATGATCATCGCTAATTCCTTCGGAGCAGCACTGTTTATGAGTATCTTACAAGATAGAAAAACCATCTTTGAAGAGTATTCTGCGACGTTTTCACGTCGAGCCTTAAACATTGCAGAACGCTCTGTTGGCGTCCTTTCTTCTGGATTTAATAGCAAAAATGCCGAAAAAATCGCACGTATCGTCTACGAAGAAACCAGTGTCGGTGCGGTCTCCATCACGGATGACCAAAAGATCTTGGCGTTTGTCGGTATAGGGGATGATCACCATAAGCCAGAGACTCCCATCTCATCGAACAGCACGTTAGACGCGATCAGTGAAAACAAAATCAAGTACCTTGATGGAAAAGAGACGCCGTACCAATGCTCTTTATCCCCAAAGTGCAAACTCGGCTCTGCTTTAATCATTCCATTGCGAGCGGGCGATCGAGTCATCGGAACCATTAAGCTTTACGAACCAAAGCGAAAACTCTTTTCGACCATTAATATGTCGATGGCTGAGGGTATTGCTCAGTTGCTTTCAAGTCAGATTCTCTATGGTGATTATCAACAGAAACAGATGTTGCTATCACAAGCCGAAATAAAATTGCTCCACGCTCAAGTGAATCCACATTTCTTGTTCAATGCACTGAATACTATCAATGCTGTTATTCGCCGGGACCCCGATAAAGCGCGTGACCTCATTCAGCATCTGTCGCATTTTTTCCGCAGTAACCTTAAGCAAAATATTGAGACCGTGACGCTAAAAGAAGAGCTTGCCCACGTTAATGCTTACCTGACCATCGAAAAAGCGCGCTTTAGTGAACGGTTAGAGATCGATGTGAACATTGACCCATTCCTACTCACGCGACAGCTCCCTAGCTTTACACTCCAGCCTCTGGTTGAAAATGCCATCAAACATGGCACATCACAGAAACTGGAAGGCGGTATAGTTCGGATTTACAGTCAACCGGTTTTGCAAGGTCAACGTATTGTTGTGGAAGATAATGCCGGTCACTACAAAGCACCGAGTGACGATCACTCTGGTTTAGGAATGGCCATCGTTGATAAACGCTTAACCAATAAGTTTGGGCGTGATGCGGCACTAAAAATTGAAGTGGAAGAGAACCAATACACTCGAATGAGCTTTATTATTCCCACTCAAGAAAACCGCTAAGGAATGAGTATGCTTTCGGCTTTGGTTATTGATGATGAATTACTTGCTCGAGAAGAGCTCTCTGATCTGCTCGAAGAAACCGGTACAGTATCCGTGTTGGATACTGCCAGCAATGCCATTGAAGGGCTGAAAAAAATTAATCAGTTAAAACCTGACGTGGTCTTTCTTGATATTCAAATGCCTCAAATTACCGGCATTGAATTACTAGGCATGCTTGATCCAGAGACTATGCCCTATGTTGTGTTTGTTACCGCTTATGACGAATATGCGATTCAGGCTTTTGAAGATAACGCATTTGATTATTTGCTAAAGCCAGTCAATCCATGCCGATTGGATAAAACGATAGCTCGCCTTCAAAAACACACAAATCCGATAGAGCAAAAGATCTCAACCATTGCCCCACGATCGCTTGAGCAAGTACCTTGTATTGGCTTAAACCGCATCATGATCATCCCAACGCTTGATGTTGAGTTCGCCTACACCGATATCAGCGGCGTGCACGTACAAACTCAGCAGCAAACCGCAACCTGTCAACTCACCTTAAAAGTGCTCGAAGAGAAAACCCCATTAGTGCGCTGTCACCGTCAGTACCTAGTCAATCCAAAAGCCATCAAAGAAATTAAACTATTAGAAAATAACCTCGCTGAAATCGTAACGGTGAGCCACCATCAAGTTCCGGTCAGTAGACGTTACTTAAAAAGCTTAAAAGAGATGTTGGGATTTCACTAAAACCTTTATTGCATGCTTACATTTCATGGTTCAGTGACGTGCAATATGCCGTGAAAAACCACCCTAAAATGGTTTCTCATTTTAAATCTCGGTATATTCTCAGCCGTAAGTATATTCTTAGACGTAAGTATATTCTTAGACGTAAGGACATTCTTAGCCGCAGAGAACATGGACGACCACTAGTCGAGCATCATTTTTATCGCTTCTGATGCTTGCTTCCATTGATTTGAACGGCGTAATTGAGCCAGACTAAAAGACTGCTTTTTCAATAATGCCTCAGCGATAGGCACATCCATTATAGGCAGGTTATCAAGGACTTCGACTTGAGCATCCCGCTTGTTACATACCAGAAGCATGTCGCACCCCGCGACTAATGATTGATGAGCTCGCTCAGCTGGGCTTCCCATGATCGATGCGCCTTCCATGGTTAAGTCATCAGAAAAAACCAACCCGTTAAAGCCCAGTTTTTGACGTAATACTTGTTGTAGCCAATACTCAGAACCGCTGGCTGGCTGATCATCATAATGAGGGTAAATAACATGGGCTGGCATCATGGCATCCAATACTCCCGCTTCAATCTGAGCCTTAAAAATAGCCATGTCGGATTCAAAAATATCATCTCGATGATCATAAGGCGTTTCTAGGTGTGAGTCTGCTAATACACCACCATGCCCCGGGAAATGCTTCCCTGTCGTTGCCATACCCACGGACTTCATTCCCTGCATATACGCTGTGCTGTAACAAATAATATCGTCAACACTGTCCCCAAATGCGCGGCTGCCTATCGCCTTGCATTCATGGCCCTTATCTAAAACAGGCGCGAAACTAAGATCGATATCATGGGCGATAAGTTCTGCAGCCATCAACCAGCCACCTTGCTGAGCCAATTGTGCTCCCTCTTTATGTCTCGCGTATTCTTGAGCCGCTGGAATGATCGAAAAGCCTTCTCGGAAGCGCTGTACTCGTCCCCCCTCTTGATCGACGCCAATTAAGAATGGTCGCTTAACCGTTTTACGGATCGCTTTGTTCAATGCTAATAGCTGCTCACTATCGTGATAGTTTCGAGCGAATAGGATCAAACCGCCTACCGTTGGGTGCTCTAGAATTTCCTTGTCTTCTGCCGTCAGTTCATAGCCTTCAACGTCGACCCATAATGGACCCATATCTTCTCCTAACTCCGCATAAATTCGCTAAGTCATCGAGATTATTCGCTTTAAAAATGCTTTACAATGATTTTAGGTTTGAACTCAGTGAATATACGATGAAACAACCAGAACTTTACATTGGCGTGATGTCGGGAACCAGCATGGATGGCGTCGATACTGCTTTAGTGCAGATTGATGGTGAGAACGTTCACATGATCGCACACGACGAGTACCCAATGCCAAGCGATATAAAATCTCGCTTATTGAATATTGCCACAGGTCAGCGAACCAATTTAATTGAAATAGGGGAACTGGACCACCAACTTGGCCGACTGTTTGCCGATGCGGTTAATGCGCTACTGGATAAATCCGGTTACCAAGCCGATCACATTGCAGCGATTGGTAACCATGGACAAACCGTCTTTCATCAGCCCACAAGCGATTTCCCGTTTACCATGCAGTTGGGTGATGCCAATATCATTGCTGCCCAATGTGGCATTGATACTGTTGCCGATTTCAGACGCAAGGA